>CAUVUZ010000019.1:0-24671 GCA_963555095.1 uncultured Streptococcus sp.
GTCCTACATACTGGCGCAAAAGTTGGTTTAATTCCTCTTGGAAACTTGGGTCTGCCTGACTTTCACGGTAGGCCTTCTCCAGCTCCAAAACTGCTGTCATCAATGTTTCTGGGACAAATCGTCCACCGAATTTTCCGTAAAATCCATCTTTATTTGGTTCTTGATATGCCATGCTTTACCCTCTCAATAAATCTTCTAATCTTTTCATGATCTTTTTGTCCATCTGTCTCCACTCCACTCGATACATCTACTGCATAGGGAGTAAAGTGTTGAATTGCTTTTGCTACATTATCCTCATCGAGCCCACCTGCGATAAAGAAAGGCTGAGCTAGTTCTGCCGTATCTAGTTGACCCCAGTCAAAGGTCTGACCACTCCCAGCGACAGGGGCATCAAAGAGTAGATAATCTGCCCGAGCATTAGGTACGTGACCATTTCCATCTACCTGCACGGCCTGAATGCTGGCACAAGGCAAATCCTCAAACAAATCATCCGCTACCTGACCATGAACTTGAATCAAGTCCAAGCCAACTTTTTCAATCGCTTCTAACAGTTGAGCTCGACTTGGTGAAACAAATACACCAACCTTTTTAACGTTGACAGGAATGAGCTTTGCCAGCTCAGCAGCCTGTTCCAAGGTCACCTGCCTTTTACTAGGTGCGAAGACAAAACCGATGTAATCCGCCCCTGCTGATACGGCTGTCTCTACCGCTTCTTTGGACGATAGTCCACAAATCTTAACCTTTGTCAATCTGCAACTCCTTGATTCTTTGAGCCACATCCTCTGCCTGCATAAGAGCTGTCCCTACCAAAATTCCGTTAAAGTATGGTGCAACGCGTTTTGCATCCTTCCCTGTGAAAATAGCAGATTCAGAAATGTAATAGTGACCTTTCTTAAAGTGCTGAGCCAAGTCTACACTGGTCTGCAAGTCGACTTCAAAGGTGGTCAAGTTGCGGTTGTTAACCCCAATAATCTCAGCACCCAGTCTGTGGGCCACCTCTAGTTCAGCAAGATTGTGAGTCTCCACCAAGACTTCCAAACCAAGCTCTGTCGCGTAGTCATACAGTTCCTTTAGGCGTTCTTCTGACAAGACTGCCACGATGAGCAAGATGACTGTCGCCCCTGCATTCCGAGCTCGGATGATTTGCTTTTCATCGATGATAAAGTCCTTGTTGAGTGTCGGAATCTCTACCTGACTAGAAATCTCTCGTAGATAATCCAAATGCCCTTTAAAGAAAACTTCATCTGTCAAAACCGAAATCATCACTGCGCCGTTCGCTTCATAAGTCTGGGCCTGTTGCACAATATCCACATCGAGATTGATATCTCCCAGACTAGGGCTAGCCTTCTTGACTTCAGCGATTACCTGTAAACGATCTTGATGTTGTTTTAAATAGTCAGCTAAGCGATAGGTCTGGCGCAAGGGCTGGACTTCCTCCAGCTCCATCTGCTCGACTTCATGCGCCTTCTGCTCTAAAATTCGTTCTAAAAATTCCTGACTCATTTTTGATACTCCTGTAACAGTCTGAGTTTTTCTAGGGCCTTACCACTAGCAATCACTTGACGGGCCAAGGCAACTCCTTCCTTGATACTAGCTACCTTACCATTGGCATAGAAACCAAGACCAACATTCAAGACTGTCGTTTCCAAGAATGGACTTGGTTCGTTTTGAAGAACGCTGAGCAAAATTTCTGCATTTTCCTGAGCATTGCCTCCACGGATATCTTCGATAGCGTAGCGTTCCATCCCCAAATCCTCTGGAGTGAAGCTTGACAAGGTGATTTCGCCATTTTCAAGAAGAGCAATCTTGGTTGTTCCGTTCAAGCCAGCTTCATCAAGACCTTCTGGTCCAGCAACCACAACGGCACGTTTGCGACCCATATTTTTCAAAACTTGAGCTGTACTTTCTAGCAGTTCTGGACGACTAATACCAAGAAGCTGTGTTTCCAAGGCCATTGGGTGAATCAGTGGACCAGTCAAGTTCATGATTGTTGGAATTCCCAACTCCAAACGGGCTGGCATGATGTACTTCATAGCTGGGTGCATATTTTTAGCAAAGAGAAAGACGATTCCAGTTTTATCGAAAACCTTACCTAGTTCAGCTGGTTTGAGGTCAAGATTGATACCCAATGCTTGAAGGACATCTGCCGAACCCGATTTAGAAGAAATCGAACGGTTACCGTGCTTGGCCATATGAATACCGCCACCAGCCAAGACAAAGGCTGCAGTTGTTGAGATGTTAAAACTGAAGGACTTGTCCCCACCTGTACCGCAGTTGTCCATAGCATCATGGATTTCAGTTGGAATATGTTGGGCATGCCCTCTCATAACTTGTGCAATGGCTGTGCGTTCTTCCGGTGTTTCCCCCTTCATCTTAAGGGCCAAGAGGAGAGAAGCAATCTGCGCTTCGGTTACACGCCCAGTTACGATACGCTCAATGACATCCGTCATTTCCACACCTGATAAATTTTCAAATTTTGCTAATTTTTCAATAATCTCTTTCATCCTAGTTTCCTCACTTTACAACCTTCTCGATAAAATTCCGAATAGAAGACAAGCCATCTGGCGTTCCGATACTCTCTGGATGGTACTGGAAGCCATAAATCGGCAAGCTTTTGTGTTGAATTCCCATAATAGCTTGGTCATCAGTCGAACGAGCTGTCACTTCAAAGCCTTCTGGCATTTCTTCAATCAAAATACTGTGGTAACGCATGACTGGACGACCATCCTCGATGCCTTGATAGAGAACAGATGACGCTTCAAAGCTGATATGGCTCTGTTTCCCATGCATGACTTTTGGAGCCAAACCTAGCTTCCCACCAAAGACCTCTGCGATAGCTTGGTGACCCAAACAAATTCCAAGAATCGGCTTCTTCCCAGCAAAATCACGAATCATGTCTTCCATCTTTCCAGCATCAACCGGCCAACCAGGACCGGGAGAAAAGACCAGACCATCTGCTTTTTCAGCTTCTTCATACAGCTTGGGATCATCATTTCTCAAGACCTGCACTTCTGCAAAATTCCCAATGTATTGAGCCAAGTTATAGGTAAAAGAATCATAGTTGTCAATCAATAAAATCATGGTCTTAGTTCTCCAATTCTAGTCATAGATTTAGCCTTGTTAATGGTTTCTTGGTATTCGTTTTGGGCGATAGAGTCGTAGACAATCCCTGCCCCAGCCTGCACATAGGCTCTTTGATTTTTGAGAATCATAGTTCGGATGGCGATGGCGAAATCCATATCTCCCGTCGCAGACAAGTAGCCGATTGCTCCTGCGTATACGCCACGTTTTTCTGTTTCCAGTTCATAGATGCGTCTCATGGCCCGAATTTTTGGTGCTCCTGAAACTGTTCCAGCTGGAAGTGTAGCTTTCAAGGCATCCATGGCAGTGAGGTCTGGAAGCAAACGTCCCTTGACCACGCTGGTCAAATGCATGACATAGCGGAAGAGCTCCACTTCCATATACTTGGTGACTTGGACACTGGCTGTTTCAGAGATGCGGCCAATATCGTTACGTCCCAAGTCTACTAACATTCGGTGTTCTGCTGTTTCCTTCTCATCAGAAAGCAGGTCTGTCGCCAAGGCCTTGTCCTCTTCATCCGTCGCTCCTCTTGGTCGCGTCCCCGCAATCGGATTGGTTGTCACGATACCATTTTTGACTGAAACCAAACTTTCAGGACTGGCACCGATAATTTGATAATCCCCAAAATCATAGAAATAAAGGTAATTTGATGGATTGGTCACGCGAAGATTTCTGTAGAAGTCAAATGGATTACCAGTAACCTCTGCTGAGAAGCGCTGGCTGAGTACACATTGGAACATGTCTCCGTTACGAATCAAGTCACGAGCGGTTTCGACCATTTGCTCAAACTTCTGAGGAACGATATGTGGTTTGAAGTCCAGCGGAGATAAATCCAAATCTTCAAATTCATTTGGAGCAGGGATGCGTAATTCCTCAAGTACTTTGTTCAAGGCTTTTTCCAAGTCTTCTTGACTGCGCTCGCTATAGAGGGCATCCTCGATGACATGGATTTTTTCCTTCTTGTGGTCAAAGACCATATAGCTCTCATAGACAAAGAAATGCATGTCTGGCGTCCCAATGGTATCCTCAGGAATTTGACCAATTTCTTCATAGAGCGAAATCATATCGTAACCGACAAAGCCAATAGCTCCCCCACCAAAAGGTAGATCTGAATGGTGCTGGCTCTTATGAGTCACTTCATAAAGGAAATCCAAAGGATCCCGATCAATCACTTGACCATTTTGATAAAGGATTCCATTTTCAAACTTAATCTCAAAAACTGGATTATAGGCTAAGATAGAAAAACGAGCTGTTTCCTTGTCTCTCGGAATACTCTCTAAAATAACCTTGTGTTGCCCCTTTAGGCGCATATAAGCCAAGATTGGTGATAAGACATCTCCATGAATGATTCGTTCCATTGTAATTTCCCTTTCAGTTCTACTTCTAGTCCGTGGCGACTGTATGAAAAATCCCCACGCAAAATAACTTGCGTGAGGACGAAATTCGCGGTGCCACCTCAATTATAGGATTTCTCCTATCTCTCATTCCTGTCTTAGAAAGATTCTGTAACAGGCTGTGCGATAAAGGGCACTCCCTTGAGAATTATGTTTTCTTCTCTCGTTTCAGATGGACCCAACCTTACAGTTTTCTCTGCTTGTTTCCAGCAACCACAAGCTCTCTGGGAGAGAAAAGACCGTAATTTTTCCATCTCTTATTTTTTAGCTTCTAGGTAGTCTGCAATCGCAGCTACGTCCTTGTCTCCACGCCCAGAGACATTGATGATGATAATCTCATCTTTACTTAGTTTCGGTGCACGTTTAACTGCTTCTGCGATGGCATGCGAACTTTCAATCGCTGGGATAATCCCTTCTGTCTTACTAAGAAGGAGCAAGGCTTGAACCGCTTCTTCATCTGTCGCTGCCACATATTCTACGCGGCCAGAATCTTTAAAGTAGGCGTGTTCTGGACCAACCCCTGGATAGTCCAAACCAGCTGAGATAGAGTAAACTGGCGCCAGCTCTCCATCTTCCTTAAAGACTGCATAAGTCTTCATACCGTCGACAATTCCGACACTACCTTTTGTCATAGTGGCTGCGTGCTTGTCTGTGTCAAGTCCGTGACCAGCGGCTTCTACCCCAATCAATTTGACTTCTTCATCAGCTACATACTGTGAAAAAGCACCGATGGCATTGGAACCACCACCTACACAGGCAATGACGTAGTCTGGTAAACGGCCTTCTTTTTCTAAGATTTGACGACGAGATTCTTCACTGATGACCTTTTGGAATTCATGAACAATTGTAGGATAAGGATGAGGACCTACAGCAGATCCCAAAACGTAGAAGGCTTCAAGATCATTCATCCATGCTCCAAAGGCTGCATCAACCGCGTCCTTGAGAGTTCGAGTTCCCGTTTCAACCGCGTGAACAGTTGCTCCCATCATCTCCATGCGGAAAACATTGAGGCGTTGACGCTCCACATCTTCTGCCCCCATATAGACATCACAGGCCATACCAAACTTGGCTGCGGCCGCTGCTGTCGCAACACCGTGTTGACCAGCTCCTGTTTCCGCAATCACTCGTTTTTTGCCCATACGTTTGGCAAGAAGGATCTGACCTAGAACGTTGTTGAGCTTGTGAGAACCAAGGTGATTAAGGTCTTCGCGCTTGAGATAAATCTTAGCGCCACCTAGGTGGTCTGTTAAACTTTCCGCAAAATAAAGCGGTGTTTCGCGACCAGAATAATCCTTCAAGTAATGGCGAAATTCTGCCAAAAACTCTTGATCATCCTTGTACTTGTCAAATGTCACTTCCAACTCATCCAACAAAGCCTGAATCGGCTCCGGTACAAAACTACCACCAAATTGTCCAAAATAACCTTTAGTTGTCATAAAATTTTCCTCTTTCTGTATGAATTCGGCTTTTTGCTTGCTTTTAGTAATAGGCAAGGAGCTACAGATAGAACTCAATACTCTTCGAAAATCCAATTCAAACTACGTCAACGTCGCCTTGCCGTACTCAAGTACAGCCTGCGGCTAGTTTCCTAGTTTGCTCTTTGATTTTCATTAAGTATAAGTTCATCAAAGCGAGTTAATGCCTAATAAAAGATAAACAAAACGACGGATAGAAAAAAGCCCTCACACGGAATATACTTCCATGTGAGGGCGTCGGGAACGCGGTGCCACCTCAATTATAAAGGGACTATTCCCCTTTACATCTCTGCCTTGTCTAACAACAAGTTGCACTGTAAGGTGTGCGCACCGAATTTTCATTGTTTCAAATTCATTTTTTAAATCAGCCCACTTTCACTATTTTCAACCACCTGTTCACAATCACCACAGGCTCCCTGAAGATCAAAAATAGTTACTTTTCTGATTTGTTGAGAATATTATACGCTATTGTCCGATTTTTGTCAAGATTTTTTTATGATTTTTTTCCAGAACCGAGGATTTCTTCGGAAATTCTCACCAAAGTCTTAACGATGTAATCAACTTCTTCATCGCTTAATTTTGTATGAAGAGGAAGTGTAATTTCATTTTCAAAGAAGGCATAGGCTCTTGGATAATCTGCCATATCAAAACCAAGATTCTTATAGGCTGTCAGGAGAGGAAGCGGTTTGTAGTGTACATTACTTGCAATTCCTGCTTTGGCCAATTCTTGGATGATAAGATTGCGTTCTTCTAAACTTGCTCCTTCTACATGGGTGATATAGAGGTGGCGTGAAGATTCGACAGTATCAGTCTTGTGTGCCAGTGGGTGAATACGAGTACCCGCAAAACCACGATCATAGCGGTCCACGATGTCCTTACGACGTTGTAGCAAAGCTGGGTAACGATCCAATTGTACCAAACCAATCGAAGCCATGATATCCGTCATGTTACACTTGTAGGCTGGAGTTACGATATCGTATTCCCATGAACCCAGTTGCATCTTGGCAAGCGCATCTTTCGTTTGACCATGAAGAGATAGGATTTGGAATTCCTTGTACATCTCTTCGTCGTCAATCGCTGGATTCGCTTTCCAAGTCGCACTTCCTCCCTCAGCAGTTGTAAAGTTTTTAACAGCGTGGAATGAGAAGGAAGTAAAGTCAGCAATAGAACCAGCTGGTTGCCCTTTGTAAGTAGATCCCAAAGCATGGGCACTATCAGAGACAATCACGATACGGTTAAAGGCCTTTTGCCACTTGCTAGCAGCTGTAAAGAGATCACGTTTTTTCTCCACGACTTGGAACAAACGGTCATAGTCGCAAACAATCCCTGCAAGCTCAACCGGAATAATCACCTTAGTTTTCTCAGTAATAGCTTGCTCTAGCAAGTCATAGTCCATTTCAAAAGTATCTGCTTGGATATCCACCATGACAGGTGTTGCTCCTACGTGTGTGATGACACTACATGAAGCTGTATAGGTCATGGCTGGAACGATGACTTCATCACCTGGTCCCACTTCCAAAACGCGCAAAATCAACTCAAGAGCGGCTGTCGCAGAGTTGAGGCAGACAGTCTTAGGCGTCTGTGTGTATTGGGACAAGCGACGCTCCAGTTCTTTTGTCTTAGGACCTGTTGTGATCCAACCAGAACGAAGGGTATCCGCTACTTCAGCAATTTCAGCTTCGGTAATATTGGGTGGTGAAAATGGAATATTGTAATTTGGCATTGATTTGCTCCTTTTATCTGTACTCATTTTCTCATGACTACTTTATTTTAGCACTTCAAACACGGTTTGAAACATGATTTTGATGTCTCCAAGGAAACTAAACTCTCGGAGATAGGCGAGGTTATAGCGCATCTTTTCAGGAAGGACATGCTCTACATAGGCCTGATCAACTGACAGACCTTTCTCCGTCATTTGACTGATGATCGTATCCTCATCCTTGTAGTTGATGCTGGCTGGAGAGGTGATTCCTGCTGGTAAGAGCAAGGTCGCCATCATTTCAGGGCTATACTGCTCGGTGTAACGTGGCACCTCAGGTCTTGTTCCAACAAAGGACATCTCACCTTTAAGGACATTGACCAACTGAGGTAGTTCGTCCAAACGCACACGGCGGATGAAATTTCCCACTTTGGTAATGCGGCTGTCGTTAGCTGAAGTCACCAGGCTTCCTTTTTTATCCGCATCCGTCACCATGGTACGGAACTTCCAAATCTTGAACCGACGGTTATACTGGGTCATGCGCTCTTGCTTGTAAATGACAGGTCCCTTGCTATCCAACTTGATCCAAATACTCAAGACAAGAAAGACGGGAGAAGTCAAAAGTAGCAAAACCAGGGCCAGAACCCAATCCAGGCAGCGCTTGAAAATCAGCGAACCCTTCCTTTTAGAGACAAGCTGGTAATAAGACTCAACCTCGCTTGATTGCATTTCCACGGGCAAGTCTTCCCATTTCAGCATGCTGTTTCTCCTTTGTTTTCATTATACTATTTGTCAACATTTTTCATTATACCACAAAATGGAAAAGGCGGTGCAAGAAAGCTGTAATTTGGAGGAATTCCTTCTTATACTCAATGAAAATCAAAGAGCAATCTAGGAAACTAGCCGCAGGCTGTTCAAAGTACTGCTTTGAGGTTGCAGATAAAACTGATATGGTTTGAAGAGAGTTTCAAAGAGTATTAGGACATGGCTCCAGCCTGCAAGCTATACATCTTGTGATAGGTTCCTCCCAAGGCCAAGAGTTCCTCATGGGTTCCACTCTCGATGATACGCCCCTTATCCAAGACATAAATGCAGTTGGCGTCTTGGATGGTCGAAAGGCGATGGGCGATAGCAATGGTCGTCCGCCCCTGTCTCATCTTAGCTAGGGAATCTTGAACCAAACTTTCTGTTTCAGAGTCAATATTGGCTGTCGCTTCATCCAAAATCAGGATTTTAGGCTGACTGGCAACCGTTCTAGCAAAGGCAAGAAGCTGGCGCTGGCCAGTAGAAAAGCTCGAACCACGCTCGGAAACGGGGGCATCATAACCCTGCGGAAGCTCCTGAATAAAGGAATCTGCATCCACAAAGGCAGCCGCAGCCTGTACCTCTTCATCACTAAGATCTTGGTACATGGCGATATTGGACTTGATAGTCCCATGATAGAGGAAGGGATCCTGTAAGACAAGACCGATGTTCTTTCTCAGCTCTTCCTGACTGTAGTCTCTAATATCCACACCATCCAAGAGAACTCGGCCTGACTGAAATTCATAAAAGCGCATGAGGACATTGATAATGGAAGATTTCCCGGAACCTGTATGACCCACAAAAGCAATGGTTTCACCCTTCTTAACCGAAAAGGAAATGTCATCCAGTATCGGATGTTTGCCATCATATGAAAAACACACATGTTCAAAACGAATATTGCCTTCTTTGACTTTGGCTGGTCCATTTTCTTGAAGAGGCTCATAGGTCTTCTCATCAATCAAGGCAAAGACACGACCTGCAGACACCATGGACGTTTGAAGGGTTGAAAAGTTTTGCGTCACCTCGATCAGGGGATCAAAAAGACGGTTGATGTACTGGATAAAGGCATACATGGTTCCGGCTGTTATCCCGATAGAAAGACCACGGTAACCAAAGTAAGCCATCAAAACGGCGTAGCCTAGGAGTTTCAGCAAGCTCATGGCAGGACGCAAAAAGAGGGCGTCCAAGGCTACAGAACGGTTGGCATAGACCAAATGTTCTTGGTTGATTTCATCAAATTCTGCCTGCAGGCGCTTCTCTTGATTAAAGGCCTGGATAATCCTGATTCCTTCGATGTTTTCTGCCAGCTTACTATTGATATCCGACAAGAGACTTCTGGTTTTCTCGATGATTTTCACTGACTTTTTTCGGTAGAGATTGACCAACAGGAAAATCAAGGGAAGAAAGAGCAAGACTAAAGCTGTCAAACGAAAATCTAGCACCAACATGGTATACAGAGTTGTCAGAAAGATGAAAACTGCTGAAATAAAGCTGGATAGAATCCCTGAAAACATATCACTGATGGTCTCGGTATCATTGGTCAAACGAGAGACGATGGAACCTGCTGGCGTCTTGTCAAAGTAAGACATGCCCAGTTTTTCCATATTAGCAAAGGCATCGCGACGAATATCCCTTACAATACTGTAGGACACCCGCGCAAAGAGAAGATTGCCGACATACTGAACCAGAGTTTGAAGGACATAAAGACCGTAGTAGACCAGCAAAACGGTAACAGCAAGATGGTTTAGGTTGCTGAGATACTGGTCGATAAAGCGGGAAGCCACGAGGGGAATGACACTTTTAATGACCGTCGTCGCTAGGAGAAAACTGAGTGCCAAAAAGGTCAGGAGGCCATAGGACTTGAGATAGGACATCAAGCGCTTCAATACAGCCCATTGTTCTTTCTTATTCTGCATCTTCTTCTCCTTTCATTTCCAACTGCTGAGACTGGTAGGTTTGGGCATACCAGCCATCCAGGGCTAGCAGTTCTTCGTGCGTGCCCCGTTCGATGATTTGGCCATTTTGCAGAACCAAAATCAGATCTGCATGGACAACTGCACTGAGGCGATGGGCCGTGATAATAGTTGTCTTGTCCTTCCGCGTCTCCTTGAGATTGTCGATAATCGCATACTCTGTCTTAGCATCCACAGCCGACAAGGAATCATCTAGAATCAAAATATCAGGGTCTAAAATCATAGCCCGACTCATTGCCAGACGCTGCTTTTGACCACCAGATAAACTAACTCCCTTTTCACCGATCAGCGTATCAAATCCCTGAGGCATGGCTACAATGTCTTGGTAAACTTGGGCTAGCTTAGTCGCTTCCTTGACTGCTGAAAGGGGCAAGTTAGGATTGCCAAAGCGGATATTGTCTAAGATAGAGGTCGCAAAGAGGAACTGGTCCTGAGGGACATAGCCCATGAGACTTCGAAGGTCCGTCAGACGATAGTCCCGAATATCATGACCATTTAGATAAATAGCTCCCTTATCCACATCGTATTCACGTAAGAGAAGCTTAATCAAGGACGTTTTCCCAGAGCCTGTCTGCCCGACCAAGCCTAGAGTTTGCCCTTTTTCCAAACTAAAGTGAATATCCGTCAGTGTTTCCTCATTTTCAAAGGCAAAGCTGTCAATGGCATACTCCAAACGCCCGTTTTCAATACTATCTAAAGGAAACTCTGGGTCTTTTACAGGTGACTCCTGAGACAAAAGATCCTCAATCCTCTGATAAGAAACCTTTCCTCGCTGAGTGATATTAAAGAGGAAGCCAATAGCCATAAGTGGCCAGACCAGCATATCCAAGTAGCTGATAAAGGTGACCAGATTTCCAACTGTAATCTGCCCCTCCTGAACCATCAAGGAGCCTACCAAAAGAGTTAAGACGTAGGACGAACCAACAAACAAGAGAACCATGGGGTCAAAGAGACTATCGTATTTCATGGTTTGCAGGTTCTTTTGGAAGGTCAATTCATTTACTGCCTGAAAGGACTTCAACTCATCCGCCTGATAACCGAAAGACTTGGTCACTTTGATACCTGATACAGACTCCTGCACCTTGTTATTGAGTTCAGAAAAGGCTGCCTGTGACTCGCCAAAAGCCTTGTGGGTCTTTCTCCCCAAACGACTGGTTGCATAAGCCATAAAAGGCAAGGGAAGAATGGCAACCAAGGTCATCTGCCATGAAATGCTAAAAAGCATGGTCAGCAAAGTCACCAGAGCCGTGATGGAAGCATCCACTGCTGACATGACTCCGCCACCTGCGAGACGAGTTAGGGCATTGATATCATTGGTAGCGTGTGCCATCAGGTCCCCCGTCCGATAGGTCTGATAAAAGGCTGGCGACATTTTTGTGAAATGCTCAAACAAGCGAGACCGCATGATCTGCCCCAAACGGTAGGAAGTTCCAAGGATATACATGCGCCAAACATAGCGTAGATAGTACATACCCAAAGCTGCAAAAAGCAGATAAAGGAGGTTCAAAATCAGGTCCTGTTGGGTTAATTGTCCCCCAGTGATGGCGTCAATCACCCGTCCCATAACCATGGGGGGAATGAGATTAAGGACGGAAACCAAGACCAAGGCCACAATCCCGACTAGATAACGGCGTTTTTCTAACTTGAAAAACCACCAAAGTTTTTGAATAATGGACATAAAATCCCTTTCTGATTGCAAATGGAAACCTGAAGCCAAGACTCAATGAAAATCAAAGAGCAAACTAGGAAACTAGCCGCAGGCTGTACTTGAGTACGGCAAGGCGACGTTGACGCAGTTTGAATTTGATTTTTGAAGAGTACAAGACCCCAGGTTTTTCTTATTCATAAGTTACGACTGAGACGACACCCTTGTCATACTCAGCGATAAAGATATTGGCCACATTGTCATACCCTTGTTTACTGAGGTTATCAAGCAGCCATTCTTCGCTCCGACCAATAGTCTCCAAAATTTCAACTTGGATCACACCGTCTGTGACAACAGGATACTTAGGATTCTCATCTCCCATTTGGACTACAATGAGTTGACCGTTTTGCTCCTGCATAGCGCGTTTGACTTGTTTCATTTGGAAAATTCCCTGACTACGGAGCTTAAGAGCTACGTCCGCTGCAGATAATCCAACCGAACGGCAGGCTTCTGGATCAATCTTCCCATTTTTGATGAGCAGGGTTGGTTTCCCATCAATCAAACGTTTCACAAAGTGAACATTGTTGTTGAGCCATTTGAGAGTTAAGACCAGAATGGTCCACATAATCAGGATAACTGCATACTGAAGGATACTGATGGCGCTATTGTATATCACCCCACCGATGATCCCCCCGAGTACATAGTTCTGAATTTGATCTATTGCTGAGTTAGGCGCTAGGTTGCCCTTTCCTGTCACATTAATCACGAAAACCAGAGAAAAGAGACCCAGGGCTAGTTTAATTAAAATTTCGATATAATTGAGTGTCATTTGTTCACCTCCACCAGTTCAATTGCATCTGTTTTATACAATTCCACTTTCTCTAACAGGTACTTGTCTGGCTCACTTCCGTTCAAAGCACGGTAATAGCGATCTCCGACCTTGATAAGTGCTCCATCAGTGTCCGCAGAAGTATTGACATAGACCTCTGACTTGTCTACTCCCAATTCTTTGGAAACAAGCTCGATGAAATGAAGTGAAGCTTGAAATTTATTATTAGAAACTTGATTATTTTGATAAGTCGTGATGCTGACTAAAAGGAGAGCTAATAAGGTCAAGGCTGAAATCATGACCAACTCACGAAATTTGGTCCCCTTTTTATCATGATAAGCCTTGAAGGCCAAAAATCCTGTCACAGCTAATAGAACAATCCCTAAACCAATCATGATGCCATTCTGTTGACTGATTTGGCTAAGCACATAGTCATAAGAGTAGAATTTCATCTATTTTCACTCCCTTTCATAAAATCATTCTTAATTATAAACGAAAGAGGGTGATTTTTCAAACCATACGTTGGGGAAATGCGCCTTTTTTTGGTATAATATAGTCTGTAATCTGAATGAAAAAGGTAACTTTATGAAACTCATCTCATGGAACATTGATTCCCTCAATGCAGCCCTAACGAGCGACTCAGCTCGTGCAAAATTGTCCCAAGAAGTCCTACAAACCTTGGTAGCCGAAAATGCTGATATTATCGCTATTCAGGAAACCAAGCTTTCTGCAAAAGGGCCTACAAAAAAACACTTGGAAATTTTAGAAGAACTCTTCCCAGGTTATGAAAACACTTGGCGTTCCTCTCAAGAACCTGCTCGCAAAGGCTACGCTGGAACCATGTTCCTTTATAAGAGAGAACTCACACCAACGATTAGCTTCCCAGAAATCGGGGCTCCTTCTACCATGGACTTGGAAGGCCGCATCATCACCTTGGAATTTGATACATTTTTCGTGACCCAAGTATACACACCAAACGCTGGCGACGGTCTCAAACGCTTGGAAGAGCGTCAAGTCTGGGACGTCAAATATGCTGAGTATTTGGCGCAATTAGACAAAGAAAAACCAGTCCTTGCGACTGGAGACTACAACGTAGCTCACAAGGAAATTGACCTTGCAAATCCTGCCAGCAACCGCCGTTCACCTGGATTTACAGACGAGGAACGTGCTGGTTTTACCAACCTTTTGGCAACTGGGTTTACTGACACCTTCCGCCACATTCACGGTGACGTCCCAGAATGTTACACGTGGTGGGCACAACGCAGCAAGACTTCTAAAATCAACAATACAGGCTGGAGAATCGACTACTGGCTCACTAGCAACCGCGTGGCTGACAAGGTGACCAAGTCTGACATGATTGACTCGGGTGCGCGTCAAGACCATACGCCGATTGTATTGGAAATTGAACTCTAAGGAGAAAGCTAATGGACTATCAAGCTGTCATTCCTGAATTTGTAGTATCTGACCTCGAAAAGTCACGCCACTTCTACTGCGACTTGCTGGGATTTTCTGTCGAATACGAGCGTCCAGAGGAGAAATTTCTCTTCCTCTCGCTTGAAGACTGCCAACTTATGCTAGAAGAAGGCAGCACAGAAGAATTAGCCCAACTAACCTATCCTTTCGGGCGCGGTGTCAATATTTCCTTTGGCATTGAAGATGTCCTTCAGCTCCACCAAAAACTGCTGGAAGCTGACTATCCTATCCATCGTCCGCTGGCCAAAAGAGAATTTCGAGTGGGAGATAGCTTTATTTACCCTCATGAATTTGCGATTTTGGATCCTGATGGTTATTTTTTAAGATTTAGTGAATAGAATAATAGAACCCTACAATACTGTATCTCGTTGTAGGTTTCTTTTTTGTTCGTTTTTTTCATTAAAACACTAACAAAATATTTGATTTCTAAAGCTATTTAGTGTAAAATAAAAACATTGGCAGTAGCCTGTTTAAAATTGAATATCATTTTACTTGTTTATGTCGTGAATTGGCACGACGTTTCTACAAGGTGCCGGAACACCTAACAATGAGTATGTCAGCTGAAGGTATGGTGTTGACCATGCCTATTTTGGGGACTTACTTAGGAGATTAAGTAGGTCCTTTTTCTATTACATACTAGAAACTCTAGACAAGCAAATGAAGCATCTTTTAGACTTTAGGAGGTCTTATGAAATTATTAGAAGAGCGCATCCTTCAGGATGGGCATATCTTGGGTGACAACATTCTCAAGGTAGATTCCTTTTTAACCCACCAAGTTGACTTTAGCTTGATGCGAGAGATTGGTAAGGTTTTTGCGGAAAAATTCGCTTCTGCTGGCATTACCAAGGTCGTAACCATTGAAGCCTCAGGCATTGCCCCAGCTGTTTTTACAGCTGAAGCCTTAGATGTTCCCATGATTTTCGCCAAGAAAGCTAAAAACATCACTATGAACGAAGGCATCTTAACTGCCCAAGTCTACTCCTTTACCAAGCAGGTGACCAGCACGGTTTCCATCGCTGGAAAATTCCTCTCACCTGATGACAAGGTCTTGATTATCGATGATTTCCTTGCTAATGGCCAAGCTGCCAAAGGATTGATCCAAATCATCGAACAGGCCGGAGCAAAAGTCGAAGCGATTGGTATCGTGATTGAAAAATCCTTCCAAGATGGTCGTGACTTGCTCGAGAAAGCTGGCTACCCAGTCCTATCACTCGCTCGCTTGGATCGTTTCGAAAATGGTCAGGTCGTATTTAAGGAGGCAGATTTCTAATGAAAAAACAAGAAAAACATTCGCAAGCAGCCGTTCTTGGCTTGCAGCACTTACTAGCCATGTACTCAGGTTCTATCCTAGTTCCCATCATGATTGCGACAGCTCTTGGCTATTCAGCTGAGCAGTTGACCTACCTGATTTCTACAGATATATTCATGTGTGGGGTGGCCACCTTCCTCCAACTCCAACTCAACAAATACTTTGGTGTTGGGCTACCAGTCGTTCTTGGAGTTGCCTTCCAATCCGTCGCTCCTTTGATTATGATTGGACAAAGCCACGGTAGCGGAGCTATGTTTGGTGCCCTTATCGTTTCAGGTATTTATGTGGTTCTGATTTCCGGCATCTTCTCAAAAGTAGCAAATCTCTTCCCATCTATCGTAACAGGCTCTGTCATTACCACGATTGGATTGACCCTGATTCCTGTCGCTATTGGAAATATGGGAAATAATGTCCCAGAGCCAACTGGTCAAAGCCTCTTGCTTGCAGCTATCACTGTTCTGATTATCCTCTTGATTAACATCTTTACCAAAGGATTTATCAAGTCTATCTCTATTTTGATTGGTCTGGTTGTCGGAACTGCCATTGCTGCTACTATGGGCTTGGTGGACTTCTCTCCTGTTGCGGCAGCACCACTAGTCCATGTCCCAACTCCCCTCTACTTTGGGGTGCCAACTTTTGAAATCTCCTCTATTGTCATGATGTGTATCATCGCAACGGTGTCTATGGTTGAGTCCACTGGTGTTTACCTAGCCTTGTCTGATATCACCAATGACCCAATCGACAGCACGCGCCTTCGTAACGGTTATCGTGCAGAAGGTCTGGCAGTACTTCTCGGGGGAATTTTTAACACCTTCCCTTACACAGGATTTTCACAAAACGTTGGTTTGGTTAAATTGTCAGGTATCAAGACTCGTCTGCCAATCTACTACGCAGCTGGTTTCCTAGTCCTCCTTGGACTCCTTCCTAAGTTTGGAGCCCTAGCTCAAATCATTCCGAGTCCTGTCCTTGGAGGGGCCATGCTGGTGATGTTTGGTTTTGTTTCCCTTCAAGGGATGCAAATCCTCGCCCGTGTTGACTTTGCTAACAATGAACACAACTTCCTCATCGCAGCTGTTTCAATCGCTGCAGGTGTCGGACTCAATAACAGTAATCTCTTCATCAGCATGCCGACAGCCTTCCAAATGTTCTTCTCAAACGGAATCGTCGTAGCCAGCCTACTGGCCATTGTACTCAATGCCGTATTAAATCATAAAAAGAAATAAGAAAAAGAGGTGTGAGCCTCCAGATTGAAGAAAAGTTCATTTTGGACGATTTCTTCAATCTTTTTCTTTCGACTACCCTTAAAAAGTTGGAATAATAGCCCTTCTGAGAAAATATACGTTAAATCAGAAATTAAATTATTTCCAAAATAATTGTAAGAGTATCCACTTTCTAATAGGTCGCTCAAAAAGTCTTCAAAATCATAAAAACGCATAATATCAGGAGCTCAAAAGCCTTGATATTATGCGTTTTATCAGGGAAAAATTTGCTAGATTTTCTCCTCAAATTGAGTCATTACCCAGCCTCTTCTATTATCTTCTTTTCCCCTTTTTTACAGGCATGAGCGTAATGTCTCTCAAGCTAAAGTAAGCTAGGGCCAGCATGGCGATTGTGACAAAGAATTCTGTCGGTAATTGGAAGATTTGCAAGATGGACAACATCAGCAAGATCAAGAGTGCAACAACTACAAAGACCAAGATAACGATGTTGACTGTTCCTTTGATACTCTGGGGTGTCGCAAATACATAGAGTAGTAATAAGAGGATTCCTATGATTAAATAAACCATCTTTATCTCTTTCTAGCTCTTATTCAGCTGATTTTTTCTTTTTGTTGGCTTTCTCGCGCTCTGCCTTGTTAAGGATTTGCTTACGCAAACGGATAGACTCAGGTGTTACTTCCATGTACTCATCGTCGTTCAAGAACTCAAGTGACTCTTCAAGCGTCAAAATACGAGGTGTCTTGATAACCGCTGTCTGATCCTTGGTCGCTGAACGAACGTTGGTCATTTGCTTCGCCTTAGTGATGTTAACTGTCAAGTCGTTTTCACGAGAGTTTTCACCAATAATCATTCCTTCGTAAACCTCAGTACCTGGGTTGACAAAGATTGTACCACGTTCTTCGATAGACATGATTGAGTAAGTTGTAGCCTTACCAGCATCGATGGAAACAAGGGCACCACGGTGACGTCCACCAATTTCCCCTGGAATCAATGGCAAGTATTGGTCAAAGGTATGGTTCATGATACCGTAACCACGAGTCATTGACAAGAACTCAGTTGAGTATCCGATCAAACCACGCGCTGGAACGAGGAAGACCAAACGAGTTTGACCATTACCAGTTGAAATCATATCCAACATTTCACCCTTACGTTCAGAAAGGCTTTGAATAACAGAACCTTGGTATTCTTCTGGAGTATCGATTTGCACACGTTCAAATGGCTCACATTTAACACCATCGATTTCTTTTACGATAACCTCTGGACGAGATACTTGAAGTTCATAACCCTCACGACGCATGGTTTCGATCAGGATTGACAAGTGCAATTCTCCACGTCCTGAAACAGTCCATTTATCTGGTGAGTCCGTTGGGTCAACACGAAGGGAAACGTCTGTTTGCAATTCTGCTTGCAAGCGTTCTTCCACCTTACGAGAAGTCACCCACTTACCTTCTTTACCAGCAAATGGTGAGTTGTTGACTAAGAAAGTCATTTGAAGAGTTGGCTCATCGATGTGTAGGATTGGAAGAGCTTCAACTGCGTCTGTCGGAGTAATGGTTTCACCGACAAAGATATCTTCCATACCGGAAACGGCAATCAAATCACCCGCTTTTGCTTCTTGGATTTCACGACGTTCCAAACCAAAGAAACCGAAAAGTTTTGTAACACGGAAGTTCTTCGTTGTACCATCTAGTTTAGAAAGGGTAACTTGGTCCCCAACCTTAACAGTACCACGGAAGATACGTCCGATACCGATACGTCCAACGAAGTCGTTGTAGTCCAATAGTGACACCTGGAATTGAAGTGGCTCATCAGAGTTGTCTACTGGAGCTGGGATGTGTTCGATGATGGTATCAAAGATTGGCGCCATTGTTGCTTCTTGGTCAGCAGGATCATCAGACAAGGAAGATGTTCCGTTGATAGCTGAAGCATACACCACTGGGAAGTCAAGCTGGTCATCATCTGCACCGAGCTCGATAAAGAGTTCCAAAACTTCATCTACAACTTCTGCTGGGCGAGCTGATGGTTTGTCGATTTTGTTGATAACAACGATTGGGACAAGATTTTGTTCCAAGGCTTTTTTCAATACGAAACGGGTTTGCGGCATAGTCCCTTCATAAGAGTCTACGACCAAGACAACACCATCAACCATCTTCATGATACGTTCTACTTCTCCACCGAAGTCCGCGTGTCCTGGTGTGTCCATGATGTTGATACGTGTGCCATTGTAAGCTACAGCAGTATTCTTGGCAAGGATGGTAATTCCACGCTCTTTTTCGATATCGTTTGAGTCCATAGCGCGCTCTGCCAACTCAGTACGTGCATCAAGAGTTTCAGATTGTTTCAATAATTCGTCAACGAGGGTTGTTTTACCGTGGTCAACGTGGGCGATAATCGCAATGTTACGGATATCTTCTCTTAATTTTGTCATGATTTCCTCTATAATATTTAAAATTTATTTTCTAACTGAGCAATTATACCATATTTTCAAGTAAATAACATAATTCAAGCAAGTGTAAATGTTTTCACTCTGCTTTTCTAGTCAAGGCAACTCTTTTCAAAGTCAGAGACTTATGATAAGATAAGCTAGTATGCGTTTAGATAGATTATTAGCCCAAGAAAAGATCAGTCGCAAGGCTATGAAACAGGCTCTATTAAAAAAAGAAATCCTAGTGGATGAGTGTCCAGCTCGCTTCCTCTCTCAAAATGTCGACACTGGATTACAGAAATTAGTCTTTCAAGGACGGCAGATTCAAGGATACGAGCACAACTACCTCATGCTTCATAAGCCAAACGGAGTCGTTACAGCTAGCAAGGATAAGAGCCTACCAACCGTCATGGACCTCCTTCCACCTGACATTCAGTCTGACCAGATCTATGCTATCGGCAGATTAGACCGCGATACGACGGGACTGCTGCTTTTGACAGACAATGGACCTCTTGGCTTTCAACTCTTGCATCCCCAGTACCATGTAGACAAAACCTACCAAGTCAAGGTTAATGGACCGCTCACCCCAGACCATATCCAGCGGTTTAAGGAAGGAATCGTCTTTTTAGACGGAACCACTTGTAAACCTGCAACGCTAGAAATTCTGTCCTCAAGTCCTTCCTCTAGTCAAGCCACCATCACCATTTCAGAAGGAAAATTTCATCAGGTGAAAAAAATGTTTCTCTCAGTTGGTGTAAAGGTGACCTCTCTCAAACGAGTTCAGTTCGGTGATTTTACATTAGACCCAGAACTGGCAGAAGGTGACTACCGCCCTTTAAACCAGAAAGAGTTACAAATTATTAAAATCTATTTAGAGATGAGTCGATAAAACAAAAAAAGCTTTATGTTTAAAGCTTTTTGTTTATTGCTTATCTTAAAATTAAAAATACTGCGACGGTTACAATCCAGTTAAGTACAGAAACCACAAGTCCTACGATATTCAGAATTTTTTCTGTTTTATAGGCTAATTGAGATTCTTTTTGATATGAAATAGCCAAGACCAATCCTATGATACCCAAAATCAGGCCTACAATTGGAAATAGCAAACCGAGCACAATAGATAGGATACCTAAAACAAGTGGGGCTTTTTTCTTTTGTTGTGAATTCATATTATAAAACCTCCTTAAATTGATTATAAGTGATAATACCTTAAAATGCTAGCTTTATCTATCATTCGACAAGTTTTACAGAATGTTAGCTAGTCTTAACTTTCCCTGTCCAAGAATCCAATCCATAAGAAAGGATGTAAATTTCAGAGAAACCTTGCTTTTTCAGATAGAGGGCTGCATTGGTCACTCGTTGTCCACGTTGGTTTTCGTAGAGAAGAACAGGTTTATCCTTACGAAGAGCTGCAAGGCTTGACTTCAATTGACTTGAAGGAATATTGCGCGCACCAAGGATATGTTTTCTGTGAAATTCTGCTGCTTCACGGACATCAATCAACTGCCCTTTTCGAATCAAGGCTTCAAATTCTGCATTGTCTACAATCTTAGCCGCACGACGAATACGAAGATAGTTATACCCCATCCAAGCTGCCATCGCCAGAACGATTCCCCACAAAATCCAAATTGTCATAAGTTCTTACCTCCATTTTTCTCTATGTAGTCTAATTCTATCTTGTGCTCTCTACGAAGAACAGCTTCCGCCTCTAGATAGTCTAGCTTATCCATCAGACCTGCATCATAAATCCGAGAGAGTTCGAGCTTCATCAGTTCAATATCATACAAGCGTTTCCCCACATAGACAATAATGCCAAACTGTTTGAGAAATTGCTGCACATCATAGAATGTTTTCATAGCTTTCATTCTAACAGATTTTAGACTTTTTTTCAATACCAGTTTGGGGCTTTCCTCTCTTCCCTTCATCTTCTTTGCTCATTCTTCACCAAGTGTGGTACAATAAAAGCATGAGAATTCAACAATTACACTATATTATCAAAATCGTCGAAACCGGCTCTATGAATGAAGCAGCCAAACAACTCTTTATCACCCAACCCAGTCTCTCTAATGCTGTTCGAGATTTGGAAAATGAAATGGGTATTGAAATTTTTATTCGTAATCCCAAGGGCATTACCTTGACCCGTGATGGGATGGAGTTTCTCTCCTATGCCCGTCAAGTTGTCGAGCAAACCCAGCTTCTGGAGGAACGCTATAAAAACCCTGTTGCCCACCGCGAACTCTTTAGCGTTTCGTCTCAACACTATGCCTTTGTGGTCAATGCCTTTGTATCGCTACTTAAGAAAAGCGATATGGAAAAATACGAACTTTTCCTTCGTGAAACTCGAACTTGGGAGATTATCGACGATGTCAAGAACTTCCGTAGTGAAGTCGGTGTCCTCTTCCTAAACAGCTACAATCGTGATGTTTTAACGAAAATGCTGGATGACAATCACCTGCTAGCTCACCACCTCTTTACCGCTCAACCCCATATCTTTGTCAGCAAGACCAACCCTCTAGCAAAGAAAGATAAGGTTAAACTAGAAGACTTGGAGAACTTCCCTTACCTCAGCTATGACCAGGGGACGCACAACTCCTTCTACTTTTCAGAAGAGATTCTTTCACAAGAGCACCACAAGAAATCCATCGTAGTCAGTGACCGTGCCACCCTCTTTAATCTCTTGATTGGTTTGGATGGTTACACCATTGCAACAGGGATTTTGAACAGTAACCTCAACGGAGACAATATCGTTTCCATTCCACTGGACATTGACGATCCCATTGAACTAGTCTATATCCAGCATGAAAAAACCAGCCTGTCTAAGATGGGCGAACGCTTTATCGAGTATCTACTAGAAGAAGTTCAGTTTGATAGTTGATAAACCATCAGACATATTTTATAATATTTCTTAGAAAATAATGATTGGAGAATATCGTTGAAAAAGTTTATATTGGCAAGTGCTGTTGTCCTTTCAATAGCAGGAGTTGCCCAAGCACCTATCTACGCAGAGGAAAGTAATGCCAATCCTCCTGCTACCACCGAACAAAGCAACTCTAAGGAAGATAAGAAAGATCTTTCAATTAAAAATGAAGAGGAGACTGCAACACTTCCAAAAGACAAGGCAAAAGAAGAAGCCCCTAAAAAAGAAGGATGGCAGGAAGAAAACAAACAGTGGCGTTTCTATGAAAACAATCAGCCTGTCCTCAAATGGAAAAAAATTCAAGATAAGTGGTACTATTTTGACAACGATGGAAACCGAATCAGTGATACCATCTTTGATGGCTATGTTCTCAATAAAGACGGGGTTATGGTAGAAAATGGCTGGGTAGCTCTTGGGGGTAAATGGTACTATGCCAGTGAGTCTGGAAAAATCATCCAACAAAAATGGAAAAAAATCGGAGGAGTTTGGTACTACTTTGACAAGGATGGTGTCATGCTCAGTCAGACAATCGTTGATGGTTATCTCCTTACCAAAAGCGGGGCTATGGCTGAGAATGGCTGGGTGAAGTCTGACCAAAATTGGTATTATGTCACACCATCTGGCAGAATCTCGCAAGACAAATGGGAGAAAGTCAACGGTTCATGGTATTATTTTGACAAAAACGGCGTGATGCTCAGCAAAACGACCGTTGGTGCTTACCTGCTCGGCAGTAGCGGGGCTATGGCGGAAAACTCCTGGGTGAAGATTGACCAAAATTGGTATTACGCTAATGAATATGGGAAATACAGCCAAGATAAATGGGAGAAAATCAAAGGAACTTGGTACGCCTTTGAACAAAATGGAGTCATGCTTTCCAATAAATGGAAAGGAAGCTACTACCTCAAATCTAGTGGAGCCATGGCTGAAAAAGAGTGGATCTTTGACAAGGCCTACAACAGTTGGTTCTATCTAAAAGCGAATGGAACCTATGCGGCTCGTGAATGGATTGGAGCCTACTATCTCAAGTCTGGTGGCTATATGGCCAAAAATGAGTGGATTTATGACGACTATTACAAGGCTCGTTACTATTTGGACGATAGCGGACATTATGTATCAGGGACCTACAAGATAGACGGCAAGGAACATTTGTTCCAAAAATTCGGTCAATGGATTTCTGAAGTTTCAACCGAAGGTGGATTTGTAAAAGGTCAATACAGCAATACCATTTTCCTAGATCCTGGGCATGGTGGTCGAGATTCAGGTGCCTTTTACTACAATGTAGCTGAAAAAGATCTCAACATGCAAATCTATCGCAAACTGCGTAAGAAATTAGAAGAATTAGGTTATACTGTCCTCACATCACGTGACAGTGATATCGATGTTGATTTTAAGACTGAACGTTCAAGAATGGTTAATAAAACCAACTCTGATATCTTTATCAGTATCCATTTCAATGCTACTGGAAACATTCACTCAAAAGCAAGCGGTATTCAAACCTACTCCTATAGCGATGAACCTGATTATCCAAGTAAGATTAATAAATACTGGCACAACCACCCTGATCGTATGAGTGAAAGCAAACGCCTCGCTGCTGCTATCCACTCCTCTCTCCTAGCAGAAACAGGTGCCAAGGATGCTGGCTTATTGGAAAGCAGCTTTGCCGTACTACGCGAAACTGCCAAACCAGCCGTCCTCCTAGAACTCGGTTATATGGATAATTTCACTGAAAATCAACGGATTCGTGATGATCGATACCAAGATAGATTAGTTGCAGGTATTGTGAAAGGCATCCAAAAATACTACGCTGGTAAATAAAAACAAAGTCTCGAGAAACTTCGAGACTTTTCTATTTGCCTTCTTTTTTATCCTTATCAGGAAAGAGATAGCCAAGTCCTACACAAGCTAGCACTCCTGCACCAATCACCAAACCACTTGAAATTGGCAAAAGGTCCAAAATAGCATTTGCAATGATAAAAGCAATAATCAGGCACATGAGGCTAGCCTTGTAGTCTTTTTTCAAAAGATTTTCTAAAGTGAAATAGAGGAACAATCCCACTGGAATCAATGACCAGAGGTTGACATCCAAACTTGGCCAACCAACAGAACCGAAATACAATACTACCGCTGCTGCTACTAAAAATACAAGTCCCAATAATTTTTTCATTTTTTTATCTCCATTTTCTTTTTTTGGTTCTTGAGTTGTCTGATACTGACCCCTCACGCCCCTTACAAAAATCATTATAGCAGAGGATTTTTTCAAGAACAAGCCCTTTTGCCTATCTGGTCAATATCTCGGTCTAAGTGGTTGAATAGTAGTAATAAAAGAAAAAGAAGCCCATTATGGCTTCTTGATTTTGCCGATTGCAGGGCTTGAACCTGTGACCTACGCGTTACGAGTGCGTTGCTCTACCAACTGAGCTAAATCGG
>CAUVUZ010000020.1:0-23306 GCA_963555095.1 uncultured Streptococcus sp.
CAGAATATGGATATGAATTTAGCCATACCTTAGAAACTCAGATTAGAGGACAACTAAAAAATGGTCTCGCTATGATCGATTTTTATGAATCGTGTGACAAAAGACATCGATTATCACGTTATGGAAATGATTATATAGCTACACTTTGCATTAAACTATAATCTTATAGAACACATTTCAGGAGAATAGCCCGTTTTATTTTCTGTAAGGGTTAAAATCTAAATCCCAGTTTGTCGAAGCAAAACAATTAAATAAAATTAAAGAAAGGAAGTAAAAGCAAATAGCCGATACTTCCTTTTTGTTGTCAAACATTTAAAAACGGAAAGGAGAATTTATGGAAGAATTGAAAAACGCAGATAAAAAAGCATCAGCACAAAGGGAAAAATTGGAAAGACCACCTATTAGCCAATTATCATTTTAAAACAAAAGAATCCTAGTTTGGTTGAGCCAAACTAGGATTTTCTAACGCGTTTTTGTCTACGATAGCCGTTGAGCTTTTTATTTTCCCAATAGCTGTTAAAGATTTTTTCCTTGCTCTCGCGATTGATTTCTAAAAAGTAGGCATAAATCAAATCTATTAAAATGAGCATAGGGAGCTGAGCGGAAATACGCTGGATGTAAGAAGATTGGCTATGATTTGCGACGAGGACTGTTTCGGTATAAGCCTGACTATTTTTGTTTGGAACGCTGGTAAAGAGAATGGTCTTAGCCCCCATTTCCTTGGCATCCAACAAACTATCGAGGACGGATTGGGTAGTGCCTGATAGGGAAAAGCCAAGCACCAAACAATTTTCATCCATAATACTGGTCGTCCATGCAAAGCCATCCTGATCGGTCAAAGCTTCACAGACAACACCTAGACGCATAAAACGGAGTTTCATCTCACGGGCAATCAGACCAGAACTTCCCGTCCCAAAAAAGTAAACTCGTTCAGCGTCATCGATTAATTGGGCAACTCGTTCCAGTTGTTCTTCGTCAATTAAATCCTGTGTTTGTTCCCGTAGGTTGCTGTAGCTTCGAAGTACACGTTTGGTCAAAGGACTATGTTTGTGCGAATGAGTGTCCGGTTTACTAGCCTGGTGCTGGTATTGAAAGACAAATTCTCGATAGCCAGTAAAGCCACATTTTTTTGCAAAACGGGTAAGGGCAGCTTGGGAAACATGCAGTTTTTGAGTAACCTGTTGCGATGATAGATCATCCACAATCGTATCTACCTGCAAGAAATAACGAGCGATTTCCTGTTCTAACTCTGTTAATTCTTCAAAATGAAGATCAATAATAGTTGCGATATCCTGCTTTTTCATGGAGCTCCTTTTCATGAGTCAAACTCTTAAAAGTTGACGATTGCCTGCTTATTAACATCATTATATCATAGAAGATAGGATAACTAAATAAAAAGGCATTTTCAGATAAAAGTCAAAAAATACTTCTCCTTTTCCAAGAGTTTCTCCGTAAAATATGGTACAATGAAAAGTACTGAGCTTCACCCGTTTGCTCTATTATTTTAGCTGAAAATGAAGGTGAAAATCGGAAATTTTTCTAGAAAAGAGTCTTAGTTGTATGAGAAAATTTAATAGCCATTCGATTCCGATTCGGCTTAATTTACTGTTTGCGATAGTTATCCTGCTCTTTATGACCATTATCGGTCGATTGTTATACATGCAGGTGCTAAATAAAGATTTCTATGAAACAAAATTGGCTTCAGCCAGCCAAACAAGGGTAACAACCAGTTCAGCTCGTGGGCAGATTTATGATGCAACAGGGAAACCCTTGGTAGAAAACACTGTTAAGCAGGTTGTTTCTTTCACCCGAAACAACAAAATGACAGCAGCAGAATTGAAGGAGACAGCCAAGAAACTTCTCACATATGTAAATGTAACTTCCCCTAATCTGACAGACCGTCAGATTGCAGACTACTACTTAGCGGACCAGGACGTTTACAAAAAAACAGTCGAATCCTTGCCAAGTGATAAACGCCTAGATTCAGATGGAAATCGCTTATCTGAAGCGACGCTCTACAATAATGCGGTTGAAAGTATTGACGTGAGTCAACTCAATTATACAGATGACCAGAAAAAGGAAATCTATCTCTTTAGTCAGCTCAATGCCGTTGAAAATTTTGCGACAGGAACCATTTCTACGGATGCCTTGGATGATACTCAGGTCGCTCTCGTCGCATCAGCATCCAAGGAATTACCAGGGATCAGCATTTCAACCTCATGGGACCGAAAAGTACTAGATACTTCTCTATCGTCTATCGTCGGTAGTGTTTCAAATGAGAAGTCCGGTCTTCCAGCTGAGGAAGTTGACGCTTATCTCAAGAAAGGCTACTCTCTCAATGACCGAGTGGGAACTTCTTATCTTGAAAAGCAATATGAAGATGTCCTCCAAGGCAAACGCTCCGTCAAGGAAATCCACCTCGACAAACACGGAAATATGGAAAGTGTGGAAAATGTCGAGGAAGGAAGCAAAGGAAACAATATCAAACTAACGATTGACCTAGCTTTCCAAAATGGAGTGGATGACCTGCTTAAGAGCTACTTCAACTCCGAGTTGAGTAATGGTGGCGCCAAATATTCGGAAGGAGTCTACGCAGTCGCTCTCAATCCTAAAACAGGTGCAGTTCTAGCCATGTCTGGTATCAAGCATGATGTTGAATCAGGCAAACTGAGCTCAGACTCTCTAGGCACAGTCACTAACGTCTTTGTGCCAGGATCTGTCGTAAAGGCTGCGACCATTAGCTCTGGTTGGGAAAATGGGGTCTTGTCAGGAAATCAAACCTTAACAGACCAGCCAATTGTTTTCCAAGGTTCGGCTCCGATCAATTCATGGTATACCTTGTCCTATGGATCCTTCCCGATTACAGCTGTGGAAGCCTTGGAGTATTCTTCTAATGCCTATATGGTTCAAACGGCTTTGGGCATTATGGGTCAGACCTATCAACCTAATATGTTTGTCGGTACCAGCAATCTAGAGTCTGCTATGGGGAAACTTCGTTCGACATTTGCTGAATATGGTCTTGGAGCCTCAACAGGCATTGACCTTCCAGATGAGTCAACTGGTTTTATTCCAAAAGAGTATAATTTTGCTAATTATATTACCAATGCATTTGGTCAGTTTGATAACTACACCCCTATGCAATTAGCCCAGTACGTTGGAACCATTGCCAACAACGGCGTTCGGATTGCACCCCACATTGTTGAGGGGATTTATGGAAACAATGACCAAGGTGGCTTAGGTAGTCTGGTTCAAGAAACAGCCACTAAGGAACTAAACAAGGTCAATATTTCAGAATCAGATATGGCTATCTTGCAGCAAGGTTTCTATCAAGTTTCGCATGGAACGAGTGCTCTGACAACTGGTCGTGCCTTTTCAAATGGCGCAGCCGTTTCCATCAGTGGGAAAACGGGTACTGCCGAAAGTTACGTTAATGGCGGTCAAAAAGCCAACAATACAAATGCAGTCGCTTATGCACCAACCGAAAATCCACAGATTGCGGTTGCAGTTGTCTTTCCTCATAACACTAATCTTACAAATGGTGTCGGACCTTCGATTGCACGCGATATTATCAATCTTTATCACCAACACCATCCAATGAATTAGAAAGGAACTTATGCTGTATCCAACACCTATTGCCAAGCTGATCGATAGCTATTCAAAGCTTCCGGGTATCGGGATCAAAACGGCTACCCGCCTAGCCTTCTATACTATTGGAATGTCTGATGACGATGTCAATGAATTTGCCAAAAACCTCCTGTCTGCTAAGCGGGAATTGACCTATTGTTCCATTTGCGGTCGCTTGACTGACGATGATCCTTGCTCTATCTGTACAGATCCAACTCGTGACCAGACAACCATCTTAGTGCTAGAAGATAGTCGCGATGTGGCTGCCATGGAAAATATCCAAGAATATCACGGACTCTATCATGTCTTGCATGGCCTCATTTCTCCTATGAATGGCATCAGTCCAGACGATATCAATCTCAAGAGTCTTATGACCCGTCTCATGGATAGTGAGGTTTCAGAGGTGATTGTGGCAACCAATGCGACAGCGGATGGAGAAGCGACATCTATGTATATCTCTCGTCTTCTCAAGCCAGCTGGTATCAAGGTCACTCGCCTAGCACGAGGTCTAGCCGTGGGAGCAGATATCGAGTATGCGGACGAAGTCACACTCTTACGAGCCATTGAAAATCGGACAGAGTTGTAGGAGTAGACAAATTTACGAACTTCAATTCATATAGTTAAAAACCAAGGAGACCTAATTTGATGTTAACGGTCTCTTTTTTTTTATATTTCTTGACTACCAGTACCATGTTCAAGTTTCAAAAAAGAAGCAAATATGATATACTAAGGTGCGAGTATTCTATTAGAAAATAGGACAGTAATATGAAACAAACAATTATTCTTTTATACGGTGGACGTAGTGCGGAACGTGAAGTCTCTGTACTATCAGCTGAGAGTGTCATGCGTGCGGTCAATTACGATCGTTTCACAGTCAAGACTTTCTTCATCAGTCAGTCAGGTGACTTTATCAAAACGCAGGAATTTAACCAGACACCAGGTCAAGAGGACCGTCTTATGACCAATGCGACTATTGACTGGGACAAGAAAATCGCACCAAGTGCCATCTACGAAGAAGGCGCTGTGGTCTTTCCAGTCCTTCATGGTCCGATGGGTGAAGATGGCTCTGTCCAAGGATTCCTTGAAGTTTTGAAAATGCCTTATGTTGGCTGTAATATCTTGTCATCCAGCCTTGCCATGGATAAAATCACGACTAAGCGTGTCTTGGAGTCTGCCGGGATTGCCCAAGTTCCTTATGTAGCCATCGTCGAAGGGGATGATAGGACTGCTAAAATCGCTGAAGTTGAGGAAAAGTTGACTTATCCAGTCTTTACTAAGCCGTCAAACATGGGTTCAAGTGTCGGTATTTCTAAGTCTGAAAACCAAGAGGAACTCCGTCAAGCTTTGGAGCTTGCCTTCCAATATGACAGCCGAGTCTTGGTAGAGCAAGGGGTAAATGCTCGTGAAATCGAGGTTGGTCTCTTGGGCAACTACGATGTTAAGAGCACGCTTCCTGGTGAAGTGGTCAAGGATGTTGCCTTCTATGACTACGATGCCAAGTATATTGACAACAAGATTACCATGGACATCCCAGCCAAGATTAGTGATGATGTAGTAGCTGTCATGCGTCGAAATGCAGAAACTGCCTTCCGTGCGATTGGTGGTCTCGGTCTATCTCGTTGTGATTTCTTCTATACAGATAAGGGCGAGATTTTCCTAAATGAGCTCAATACTATGCCAGGTTTCACCCAGTGGTCTATGTATCCACTGCTATGGGAGAATATGGGAATCAGATACCCAGAACTAATCGAGCGTTTGGTTGACCTTGCCAAGGAAAGCTTTGACAAGCGCGAAGCGAATTTGCTATAAAAACGAAAGAGAGGGTAGGAGTCAGAACCATCACTGCAAGGTGAGTAGAGTTCTCGGGCTTCAACCCTTTTTAAAGGAGTAGAAATGAAATTAACAATCCACGAAGTGGCACAAGTTGTTAGGGCTAAAAATGATGTGACAGTTTATCCAGATAGTCCGCTAGTTAAGGCTGAGTTTGACAGTCGTTTGATTGAGTCAGGTGATTTGTTTGTGCCACTTAAAGGTGCGCGCGATGGTCATGACTTTATCGAAACAGCTTTTGAAAATGGTGCAGCAGTAACCTTATCCGAGAAAAAGGTTTCAAATCATCCCTACATCCTAGTAGACGACGTGTTGACTGCCTTTCAACAACTAGCTGCCTACTATCTTGAAAAAACGGCTGTTGATGTCTTTGCAGTTACGGGTTCAAATGGAAAGACAACAACCAAGGATATGTTGGCGCATTTATTGTCAACAAGATACAAGACCTACAAAACACAAGGAAACTACAATAACGAGATTGGCCTTCCCTACACGGTTCTTCACATGCCTGAGGAAACAGAAAAGTTGGTCTTGGAGATGGGGCAGGATCACTTGGGAGATATCCATCTCTTATCTGAATTGGCTCATCCAAAGACAGCCATCGTGACCTTGGTTGGAGAAGCCCATTTGGCCTTTTTCAAAGACCGTTCGGAAATTGCTAAAGGCAAAATGCAAATTGCTGATGGTATGGCTCCGGGTTCCGTTCTCTTAGCACCAGCTGATTCGATTGTAGAGGACTACTTGCCTACTGATAAAAAGGTAGTTCGTTTTGGGCAAGGGGCAGAGTTGGAAATCACAGACTTGGTTGAGCGCAAGGATAGTCTGACCTTTAAGGCTAATTTTTTGGAACAAACCCTTGATTTGCCAGTGACAGGTAAGTACAATGCCACCAATGCTATGATTGCTGCTTATGTGGCTCTACAAGAAGGAGTTTCAGAAGAGCAAATTCGTCAGGCTTTCCAAAATCTTGAATTGACTCGTAACCGTACCGAGTGGAAGAAAGCTGCCAACGGAGCAGATATTCTGTCAGATGTTTACAATGCCAATCCAACTGCTATGAAGCTAATTTTAGAGACTTTCTCTACTATTCCAGCTAATGAAGGTGGCAAGAAAATTGCGGTTTTGGCGGATATGAAGGAACTTGGTGACCAGTCTGTCCAACTCCATAATCAGATGATTTTGAGTCTCTCGCCAGATGTGCTGGATACCGTTATTTTCTATGGAGAAGACATTGCTGAATTGGCTCAACTGGCCAGTCAAATGTTCCCAATCGGTCACGTTTATTACTTCAAAAAAACAGCCGATGAGGACCAATTTGAAGACCTTGTCAAGCAAGTCAAGGAAAGCCTCGGTGCCAATGACCAAATCTTGCTTAAAGGCTCTAACTCCATGAATCTAGCCAAGTTGGTAGAAAGTTTAGAAAATGAATGCAAGTGATTTTACCAAGTATCTGCAAAGAATGCTAGCCATTACGGATACTGGATTAACCTTCACAAAAGATCCTTTTGACTGTGAGCGATACGAGGACTTGCGTACGATCTTATCTGATATTTTGAGAGAAACTACAGAACTAAAGCAAGAGGAAGTAACAGAGCTCCTGAGACCAACTTCCGCTTACGCAACTCCTCTGATGGACGTCCGTGCTTGGATTGTTGAGGATGAAAAAGTATGTCTAGTCAGAGGGCAAGGAGAGGAAAGTTGGGCTTTGCCAGGTGGCTTTGGTGAAGTCGGCTACTCTCCAACTGAAAATATTCTCAAAGAAATTAAAGAAGAAACCGGTTTTACAGCAAAGGTTGAAAGATTGCTAGCCGTTTTTGACACCAATCGTTTCCAACTACAGAGCAAACAATATGCAAAGTTTGTCTTTGAATGTCAACTTCTTGACGGACAATTTCAAGAAAATCAAGAGATTGCCGACCTTCAATTTTTTGCTATTGACCAACTGCCAGCCTTATCTGAAAAACGCATCACCAAGGAGCAGATGGAGATTCTTTGGCAGGTTTATCAGGGACAAAGAGAGCAATATATTGATTAGGTTATGCTAGAGAAGTCTGCAAATCAAAAAAGGGTGTTTGTAAGGTGCATTTCTGTGAGACAAATGATATAATAGGTTGCGAATTTAAGCAGCAAGTATTCTATGCATGGTATAGAATCAAGCTTTTTCAAAAAAATTTAAAAGCTAGAATAGTGAGCTTTTTACTACTCTGGCTAGATGAACGAGGAATAGAATATGAATTTGTGGGAACAATTATTTACCACACAGATATCAGAACCGCCCCAGTTTGAACTCCACTGGTATATTGGTTTGTTATGTTTACTGGCTCTTACTTTCTATGTTTCATATCGTTACCGTGACAAGGTGGCTTACCAGCGCTTCATTCAGTTCCTTCAGTCTCTTCAACTGATTGTTCTGTATAGCTGGTATTGGGGGAATCAAATGCCCTTATCGGAAAGTTTGCCCTTCTATCATTGCCGTATCGCCATGTTTGTTATGCTATTAATACCAGGGACTTCCAAGTACAAGCAATACTTTGCCCTTCTAGGAACCTTTGGAGCAACTGCAGCTCTGGCTTATCCACTCTTTGACCCTTATCCGTTTCCGCATGTGACTATCCTGTCCTTTATCATCGGGCACGTGGCACTTTTGGGGAATGCGCTCTTATACTTGTTTAAGAATTATGAAACTTCCCTGCTCAATTTGAAAAATGTGACAGTGATTACATTTTCTCTAAATGCCTTGATAGGAGTTGTCAACTTGGTTGTAGGTGGAGATTATGGATTTTTAAATAAACCACCACTAGTGGGAAATCACGGACTATTAGCGAATTACCTCATCGTGTCCAGTGTGTTGGTAGCAGCTATCAGCTTGACTGCAAAAGTACTAGAGGTCTTTTTGCAACAAAGAGCAGAAAAAATGATTCAAGAGAAAGCTTAAAAAGGCCTTCTCTTTTTTGATTAAATATGCAAAATATAGCTGTAAGGATATAAAAATAATGATTGCTCCTGAGAAAAATTGTTTAAAAAACTTTTACAAAAAACCTAGAGGAAATTTATGAAAAACTAAGCACGATTGGATTTTTTGTGTTATAATATTTTGTGAATAGCTGTGTCTCGTCACAGTTATTGAAAATAGAAGTGAGAAACTTGGAAGACAGAGAGGACGCAATGTAATGACTAGAGATGGTTTTTTTACAGGCTTAGATATCGGAACTAGCTCCATCAAAGTGCTGGTTGCCGAACATAGAGATGGTGAAGTAAATGTAATTGGCGTTAGCAATGCCAAGAGTAAAGGTGTCAAAGACGGGATTATCGTTGATATTGAGGCTGCTGCTTCAGCAATTAAATCCGCAATTTCCCAGGCAGAAGAGAAGGCAGGAATTTCAATCAAGTCTGTCAATGTTGGTTTACCAGCAAACCTCTTGCAGGTTGAACCAACTCAAGGAATGATTCCTGTAACATCAGATACAAAAGAAATTACAGATCAAGACGTAGAGAATGTTGTCAAATCAGCTTTGACTAAGAGCATGACGCCTGATCGTGAAGTGATTACTTTCATTCCAGAAGAATTTATCGTAGATGGTTTCCAAGGTATTCGTGACCCTCGTGGCATGATGGGGGTGCGTTTGGAAATGCGTGGCTTACTTTACACAGGACCTCGTACCATTCTTCATAACCTTCGTAAAACCGTGGAGCGTGTGGGAATTCATGTTGACAACGTCATCATCTCACCATTAGCCATTGTAAATTCAGTTCTCAACGAGGGAGAACGTGAGTTTGGTGCGACAGTGATTGATATGGGTGGTGGACAGACTACAGTTGCAACCATTCGCAATCAAGAATTGCAATTTACAAACATTTACCAAGAAGGTGGAGAATATGTCACTAAAGACATTTCCAAAGTCTTAAAAACTTCCCAAAAAATCGCAGAAAGTTTGAAACTAAACTATGGTGAAGCTTATGTTCCACTAGCAAGTAACGAGACTTTCCAAGTTGAAGTCATTGGTGAAGTAGAGCCCGTTGAAGTGACAGAAAGTTACTTGGCAGAAATTATCTCAGCACGTATCAAACATATTTTTGATCAAGTTAAACAGGAGTTAGACAGAAGACACTTGTTGGATCTACCAGGTGGTATCGTTCTGATCGGCGGAAATGCGATTTTACCAGGAGTTGTCGAATTGGCGCAAGAAGTGTTTGGTGTTCGAGTGAAACTCTATGTGCCAAATCAAGTGGGAATTCGCAACCCTGCTTTTGCCCATGTGATCAGCTTGTCTGAGTTTGCAGGTAAATTGACAGAAGTGAATCTTCTGGCTCAAAAGGCAGTCAGAGGAGATGAATTCCTTCGCCAAAAACCAATTAATTTTGGTGTTTCAAATCAAAGTGTAACACCGATTATACAATCAACTCCAGTGCAACCAGCTACTGCAGCAACTGAAATCACACCTGACAGTGGCCTTGCTCCAAGAGACGAATTCCAAGCAAGTTCTCAAGATAAACCGAAATTAACAGACCGTTTCCGTAGCTTGATCGGAAGCATGTTTGATGAATAAAAGAGGAAAAGAAATTATGACATTTTCATTTGATACAGCAGCTGCTCAAGGTGCAGTTATTAAAGTAATTGGTGTCGGTGGAGGCGGTGGTAATGCTATTAACCGCATGATCGACGAAGGTGTTTCAGGCGTAGAATTCATTGCGGCGAACACAGACGTACAAGCCTTAAGCAGTACAAAAGCTGAAACAGTTATCCAACTCGGACCAAAGTTGACTCGTGGTTTGGGTGCTGGAGGTCGACCTGAGGTTGGTCGTAAGGCTGCTGAAGAAAGCGAAGAAGCATTGACAGCAGCGATTAGCGGTGCAGACATGGTCTTTATCACTGCTGGTATGGGTGGTGGATCTGGTACAGGAGCTGCCCCTGTTATTGCACGTATTGCTAAAGATTTAGGTGCCCTTACAGTAGGTGTTGTGACACGTCCTTTTGGCTTTGAAGGAAGCAAACGTGGTCAGTACGCTGTAGAAGGAATCAACGAACTTCGCGAACATGTTGATACTTTGTTGATCATTTCAAACAACAACTTGCTTGAAATTGTTGATAAGAAGACACCGCTTCTTGAAGCTCTTAGTGAAGCAGATAACGTCCTTCGCCAAGGTGTTCAAGGAATTACAGACTTGATTACTAACCCAGGTTTGATCAACCTTGACTTTGCTGACGTGAAAACGGTTATGGCAAACAAAGGGAATGCCCTTATGGGTATCGGTATTGGCAGTGGTGAAGAGCGCGTTGTTGAAGCGGCTCGTAAAGCAATTTACTCTCCACTTCTTGAAACAACTATCGATGGGGCAGAGGATGTCATCGTCAACGTTACTGGTGGTCTTGATTTGACCTTGATTGAAGCAGAAGAAGCTTCAGAAATCGTCAACCAAGCAGCTGGCCAAGGTGTAAACATCTGGCTTGGAACATCAATTGACGAAAGCATGAAGGATGAAATCCGTGTAACAGTTGTAGCGACAGGTGTTCGTCAAGAGCGAGTGGAAAAAGTTGTTGGTTCTCCAGTAAAACAAGCGGCTCGTCGTGAAGCCTCAAGACAACCGCACCCTCAAAATTTTGATCGTCATTTTGACCTAGAAGATACAGCAGAATTACCAAAACAAAGCCAACGACGTTTTGAAACAAGTCAATCTTCTGCTTTTGGTGATTGGGACTTGCGTCGTGAATCAATCGTTCGTCAAACTGATTCAGTCGTATCACCTGTAGAACGTTTCGAAGCACCGACTTATCAGGACGAAGATGAGTTGGACACACCTCCATTCTTCAAGAATCGTTAATCAATGGATTTGAAAAAAAATACAGAGTTCGTTTTTCAGCAGGTCGCTGAAGCTAGCCGAGAAGCAAATCGTGATCCAGCTTCTGTTTCAATTATTGCAGTGACGAAATATGTGGACGTAAAAACAGCGGAAGCCTTGCTTCCCCTGGGTGTTCATCATATTGGTGAAAATCGTGTTGATAAATTTTTAGAAAAATATCAGACGTTAAAAGAATTCCCCGTCACTTGGCATTTGATTGGAACGCTACAAAGACGGAAGGTCAAAGAAGTAATCCCTTTTGTGGATTACTTTCATGCTTTAGATTCCTTGAAATTGGCACAGGAGATTCAAAAGAGGACAGATCATGTTATCAAGTGTTTCCTACAGGTCAATATTTCAGGAGAAGAAAGCAAGCACGGTTTTTCAAAAGAAGAATTACTAGAACTTTTGCCGGACTTGGCTCAGCTAGATCAGATTGAGTATGTTGGTTTGATGACCATGGCTCCTTTTGAGGCAGATTCTGATGAATTGAAACAAATTTTCAAGAAAACTCAAGAACTGCAAGCAGAAATTAGAGAAAAACAAATTCCTAATATGCCGATGACAGAGTTGAGCATGGGCATGAGTCGTGACTATAAGGAAGCGATTCAATTTGGTTCGACCTTTGTTCGAATTGGCACAGCATTTTTTAAATAGGAGATATCTATGTCTTTAAAAGATAGATTTGATAAATTTATAGATTATTTTACAGAAGATGGGGAAGAAACAACTGCGACTTATCAACCTCAGGATGAGCAGATGATTGATTCATCGAGTTCAGCTTCTAAAGAACTGCCAGCGCAGTTTCAATCAACCACTTCAAAAGATGCAAACATCACTCGCTTACATGCTCGCCAACAAGAATTGGCTATGCAAAGCCATCGTACAGATGAAAAAGTGACGATTGATGTTCGTTATCCTAGAAAATATGAGGATGCAACAGAGATTGTGGATTTATTGGCTGGAAATGAAAGTATCTTGATTGACTTCCAGTACATGACAGAGGTTCAGGCTCGTCGTTGTCTAGACTATCTGGACGGTGCCCGTCATGTTTTGGCAGGTAATTTGAAAAAAGTTGCGAGTACAATGTATTTGTTGACACCAGTCAATGTGGTTGTGAATATTGAAGATATCAAGTTGCCTGATGATTCTCAAAGTGCAGAATTTGGTTTTGATATTAAACGAAGTAGAGCGAAATAATGATTTTTCTAATTCGTCTGATCCAAAATGCAGTGAATATCTATTCCCTGCTTTTGTTAATCTATGCACTCCTCTCTTGGTTTCCAAATTCTTACGGTAGTTCACTAGAACGTTTACTGGAAAAGCTGATTAGACCGATTGTTGATCCACTTCGCCGTTTACCTTTACAATTTGGAGGTTTGGATTTATCCATTTGGCTAGCAATCTTAATCGTCCGTTTTTTGGGTGACAGCTTGATTCGTTTCTTGTTGATACTATGATGACAAATAAAGCGATTTACCAGCACTTTTCCTTTGACGATGCCCCCTTTATTGATAAGGGATTAGAGTGGATCAAGCGGGTGGAAGATACTTATACTCCTGTCCTCACTGATTTTGTCAATCCGCATCAGGAACATATACTGAGGGTTTTGGCTGGGACCTATGGACTGGGCTGTGTGAGTAGCGGAGAATATATCCATACGGAATTTGTCCGTGTCCTTCTGTATCCGGAGTATTTTAGTCCGACACTGTCAGATTTTGAAATGGCATTGCTAGAGATCCATTATCCAAGTAGGTTTGAACAGCTAACACATGCAAAGATTTTGGGGACAATCATCAATCAACTAGGAATTGATCGTAAGCTCTTTGGTGATATCTTGGTAGATGAAAAGAGAGCACAGATTTTTGTCAATCGTGATTTTATCCCTCTGTTTCAGGATGGGATACAAAAGATTGCCAGGCTACCTGTGTCGCTGGAGGAATGTCCTTTCACCGATAGAATTATATCTGAGATCAATTATCAAGAACAAGAGATTTTGATTTCCAGTTTTCGTTTGGATGCCCTCTTATCAAGTGCCTTGAAATTATCCAGAAAGCAGGCTAGTCAACTCATAGAGAAAAAATCTGTTCAGGTAAACTACCACTCCATTGAAAAATTAGATTATCTAGTAGCTGTAGGGGATTTGATTAGTGTGAGAAAGTTTGGTCGTCTGAAGATTGTCAAAGAAAATGGGCAAACTAAAAGGGATAAGATAAAACTGACTATCCAATTATTATTAAGTAAGTGAGGAAAAGTATGCCAATTACATCATTAGAAATTAAAGATAAAACCTTTTCTACGAAATTCAGAGGGTTTGATCCAGAAGAAGTAGATGAATTTCTTGATATTGTTGTTCGTGATTACGAGGACTTAGTTCGCAATAATCACGAAATGGAAAGACACATTAGAAGTTTAGAAGAGCGCTTATCTTACTTTGATGAGATGAAGGATTCATTGAGCCAGTCTGTTTTGATTGCTCAAGATACGGCTGAACGTGTAAAGCAAGCTGCTCAAGAGCGCTCAAACAACATTATTCAACAGGCTGAGCAAGATGCCCAGCGCCTTCTTGAAGAGGCAAAATACAAGGCTAATGAAATCCTACGTCAGGCAACAGATAATGCTAAGAAAGTAGCTGTTGAGACAGAAGAGTTGAAGAACAAGAGTCGTGTATTCCATCAACGCCTCAAGTCTACGATTGAGAGCCAGTTGGCCATTGTCGAATCTTCAGATTGGGAAGATATTCTTCGTCCGACTGCGACTTATCTCCAAACAAGTGATGAAGCCTTCAAGGAAGTCGTAGGTGAGGTCTTGGGAGAAGCTGTTCCTTCGCAACCAGAAGAAGAGCCGATTGATGTGACTCGCCAATTTTCACCTGAAGAAATGGCTGAGTTACAAGCCCGCATCGAAGCAGGTAACAAAGAATTAGCTGAGTTTGAAGCTCAGCAGGCTAACAGTCAAGCGGAAAATCATGTGTTAGACATCAATACGGTTGTAGAAGAGATACAGTCTCATTCAGTTGAGCCACAACATGAGGATTCAGAAATCGTGACAGAGTATTTCTCAGTATCACCATCGGCAACTGGAACTGCTTCTTCAACTACTAGACATGAAGCACAACAAGAATCCGTTACAATATTATAAAGAATAAATGTGAGAACAAGATCTGACTAACTATATTTCCAGCGAGTAGGAGACGGTGTGAGTCCTGCAATCCCTAGTGGTCAGATTATCCTCTCAAGCAATCCAGTCTGAAAGCAGTAAGACTGGACGTTCCCCACGTTACGGGACAAGAGGGGAAAAGACAAAGTCTTTTTCCGAACAAAGGTGGTACCACGATTTTTGTCCTTTTTAGCGATTCGTGGTTTTTAATTTGTCGATATAATAAAGGAGATATAATGAAACTCAAAGATACCCTAAATCTTGGAAAAACTGAATTTCCAATGCGTGCTGGACTTCCTACTAAAGAACCACTATGGCAAAAAGAGTGGGACGAAGCGAAACTTTACCAACGTCGTCAAGAATTGAACCAAGGAAAACCGCATTTCACCTTGCATGATGGTCCTCCCTATGCCAACGGAAATATCCACGTTGGGCACGCCATGAACAAGATTTCTAAAGATATTATTGTTCGTTCAAAATCCATGTCAGGTTTTTATGCGCCTTATATTCCAGGTTGGGATACACATGGTCTGCCAATCGAGCAAGTTTTGGCAAAACAAGGTGTCAAACGCAAAGAAATGGACTTGGTTGAGTACTTGAAACTTTGCCGTGACTATGCTCTTTCTCAAGTAGATAAACAACGTGAAGACTTTAAACGTTTGGGTGTTTCTGGTGACTGGGAAAATCCTTATGTGACTTTGACTCCAGACTATGAAGCGGCTCAAATCCGTGTCTTCGGTGAAATGGCAAACAAAGGTTATATCTACCGTGGTGCCAAGCCAGTTTACTGGTCATGGTCTTCTGAGTCAGCCCTTGCAGAAGCGGAAATTGAATACCATGACTTGATTTCAACTTCCCTTTACTATGCCAACAAGGTAAAAGATGGTAAAGGTGTGCTAGATACAGACACTTACATCGTTGTTTGGACAACAACTCCATTCACCATCACTGCTTCTCGTGGATTGACGGTTGGAGCGGATATTGATTATGTATTGGTACAACCAGCTGGCGAAGCTCGTAAGTTTGTAGTTGCTTCAGAATTGTTGACTAGTCTTTCTGAGAAATTTGGTTGGACTGATGTCCAAGTCTTGGCGACTTATCGTGGTCAAGAACTCAACCACATCGTGACAGTTCACCCATGGGATACAGCAGTAGATGAACTGGTGATCCTTGGTGACCACGTTACAACAGACTCTGGTACTGGTATCGTCCATACAGCTCCTGGTTTTGGTGAGGACGATTACAATGTCGGTGTTGCCAATGGTCTTGAAGTTGCAGTAACGGTTAATGAACGCGGGATCATGATGGCAAATGCAGGTGCTGAGTTCGAAGGTCAATTCTACGACAAGGTTGTACCAACTGTTATTGAGAAACTTGGCGATTTGCTTCTTGCTCAAGAAGAAATCTCTCACTCCTACCCATTTGACTGGCGTACGAAAAAACCAATCATCTGGCGTGCCGTGCCACAATGGTTTGCTTCTGTCTCAAAATTCCGCCAAGAAATCTTGAATGAAATTGAAAAAGTAAAATTCCACTCAGAATGGGGGAAAGTCCGTCTTTACAACATGATTCGTGACCGTGGTGACTGGGTCATCTCTCGTCAACGTGCATGGGGAGTTCCACTTCCAATCTTCTACGCTGAAGATGGCACGCCAATCATGACAGCTGAAACCATCGAACATGTAGCGCAACTCTTTGAAGAGCATGGATCAATCGTTTGGTGGGAACGTGATGCCAAAGACCTCTTGCCAGAAGGATTTAGCCATCCAGGTTCACCAAATGGTGAGTTCAAAAAAGAAACAGATATCATGGACGTCTGGTTCGACTCAGGTTCATCATGGAATGGGGTCGTGGTTAACCGTCCAGAACTCAAATACCCAGCAGATCTTTACCTAGAAGGTTCAGACCAATACCGTGGTTGGTTCAACTCATCACTCATCACATCTGTGGCGAACCATGGTGTAGCGCCTTATAAACAAATCTTGTCACAAGGTTTCACATTTGATGGTAAAGGTGAGAAGATGTCTAAATCTCTTGGGAATACCATTGCTCCAAGCGATGTTGAAAAGCAATTTGGTGCTGAAATCTTACGTCTCTGGGTGACTAGTGTGGACTCAAGCAACGATGTGCGTATCTCAATGGATATCTTTAGCCAAGTCTCTGAGACTTACCGTAAGATTCGGAACACTCTTCGTTTCTTGATTGCCAACACCTCTGACTTTAACCCAGCGCAGGACGCAGTCGCTTACGATGAACTACGTTCCGTTGATAAGTACATGACCATCCGCTTTAACCAACTTGTTAAGACCATTCGTGACGCTTATGCAAACTTCGAATTCTTGACAATCTACAAGGCCTTGGTGAACTTTATCAACGTTGACTTGTCAGCCTTCTACCTTGACTTCGCCAAAGACGTTGTATACATTGAAGGTGCAAAATCACTCGAACGTCGTCAAATGCAGACTGTCTTCTATGACGTACTTGTTAAAATCACCAAACTCTTGACGCCAATCCTTCCTCACACTGCAGAAGAAATCTGGTCATATCTTGAGTTTGAAGCTGAAGACTTCGTTCAATTGTCAGAATTGCCAGAAGCTCAAACCTTTGCCAACCAAGAAGAAATCTTGGATACCTGGGCAGCTTTCATGGACTTCCGTGGACAAGCTCAAAAAGCCTTGGAAGAAGCTCGTAATGCAAAAGTAATCGGTAAATCACTCGAAGCACACTTGACAGTTTATCCAAATGAAGTGGTGAAAACTCTTCTTGGAGCAGTGGATAGCAATGTAGCTCAACTTTTGATCGTATCAGACTTGACTATTGCAGATGGACCAGCCCCAGAAGACGCAGTTAGCTTCGAAGATGTTGCCTTTACAGTTGAACGTGCGGCTGGTGAAGTTTGTGATCGTTGCCGTCGTATCGATCCAACTACTGCAGAACGCAGCTACCATGCAGTTATCTGTGACCACTGTTCAAGCATCGTCGAAGAAAACTTTGCGGACGCAGTCGCAGAAGGATTTGAAGCGAAATAATCAGAAAGAGACTGAGAGAGGTCGCTAAAATCATGAAAACGCATACTATCAAAAGTTTCAAGTACCTTGATAGTATACGTTTCATCATGGGAAAATTTACTAGACTTTTTCCTCAAATGAGATTTTTCCTAGCCTTTCTGTGCAGATAGCTAACATAATCTAGTATTCAGTTTTCTCATGATTTTATGTTTCTAATAATTATAAAAGAATTATGGAGCTTAAAATTCTTTAGAGAGTTTAAAGGGCATTAATATTCATTATAAAATTTTATAGAAATGTTTAATTTTTATCAAAATTATAGTAGAATGATACCTATAAAAATTTTAAGGAGATTATTATGAAAACAAATACACTTGCTCGTGTTAACGCTATTTTTGGTCTTGTTTCAGGAATTGTATTGCTCTTAGCGCCAGCTATCATGTTTATGATGGCTGTTGGAGCTGCTGCAGCGACTGAAGACGCAGATGTAACACTTGGAACATTGACAGGGCTCTCAATTATTTTGTCATTGGTTAAAATTGCTGTTTTAGTATTGGGAATTGTGGCTATAGTTTATTATAAAGATGATGAACGTGTTACGAATGCACCTTCTGTTTTGCTCATTGTAGGTGGTGCGGTCGGTTTGATTCCACTTTTGGGATGGGTAGGTGGAATTCTAACCATTATTGGTGGTTCACTCTACTTTGGAACATTGAAAAAATTTGTAATTGAAGAGTAGTAGTTTTTTAATTATTTAGGAGAGACTGCTTCATTTTCTGTTGAGAACAATTATGATAATATAATAAAGAGAAGGCTGAGAAGCTCTTCTCTTTTTCGTTGATTTTCACTAGCTTTTTTGTGAAAAATTGTGTAAAATGGAATAGATAAACGAGGACAACCTCGAAAAATAAAAGGAGAATCCATCTAATGGTAAAATTGGTTTTTGCTCGCCACGGTGAGTCTGAATGGAACAAAGCTAACCTTTTCACTGGTTGGGCTGATGTTGATTTGTCTGAAAAAGGTACACAACAAGCGATTGACGCTGGTAAATTGATCAAAGAAGCTGGTATCGAATTTGACCAAGCTTACACTTCAGTATTGAAACGTGCGATCAAAACAACAAACTTGGCTCTTGAAGCTGCTGACCAATTGTGGGTTCCAGTTGAAAAATCATGGCGCTTGAACGAACGTCACTACGGTGGTTTGACTGGTAAAAACAAGGCTGAAGCTGCTGAACAATTTGGTGATGAGCAAGTTCACATCTGGCGTCGTTCATACGATGTATTGCCTCCAAACATGGATCGTGATGATGAGCACTCAGCTCACACTGACCGTCGTTACGCTTCACTTGACGACTCAGTTATCCCAGATGCTGAAAACTTGAAAGTAACTTTGGAACGTGCCCTTCCATTCTGGGAAGACAAAATCGCTCCAGCACTTAAAGATGGTAAAAACGTATTCGTAGGAGCTCACGGTAACTCAATTCGTGCCCTTGTAAAACACATCAAACGCTTGTCAGATGACGAAATCATGGACGTGGAAATCCCTAACTTCCCACCATTGGTATTCGAATTCGACGAAAAATTGAATGTCGTTTCTGAATACTACCTTGGAAAATAATCTATAAATAGAAAGCTTAGGATTCCTAGGCTTTTTTGTATTTGCTTCTAGTTTCCAACTAGTTGAAAAAGCGTTATAATGATAGTAAAGAGTGACTTGATTGTAGGAAAGAGGGAAAGACGATGGCTTACATTGAAATGAAACATAGCTATAAGCGCTATCAGGTCGGTGACACGGAGATTGTGGCTAATCGCGATGTGAATTTTGAAATTGAAAAGGGAGAGCTGGTTATTATCCTTGGTGCGTCTGGTGCAGGAAAGTCAACGGTTCTCAATCTTCTAGGAGGTATGGATACCAATGATGAGGGGGAGATTTGGATAGATGGTGCCAATATCGCCGACTACAATTCCCACCAACGAACAAACTATCGTCGAGATGATGTGGGCTTTGTTTTTCAGTTTTACAATCTAGTCTCCAATTTGACAGCCAAGGAAAACGTAGAGTTGGCCTCAGAAATTGTAGCGGATGCCTTGGATCCAGAACAGGTGCTCAAAGATGTGGGGCTAGATCATCGGCTCAATAACTTTCCAGCCCAGCTTTCTGGAGGGGAGCAACAACGAGTTTCCATCGCGCGCGCAGTAGCCAAGAATCCCAAAATCCTTCTCTGTGACGAACCGACAGGTGCCTTGGATTATCAGACGGGTAAGCAGGTTTTGAAGATTCTACAAGATATGTCTCGTCAAAAGGGAGCGACAGTGATTATCGTGACTCATAATAGCGCGCTAGCTCCTATCGCAGATCGGGTGATTTACATGCGTGATGCCACGGTTAAGAGCGTAACAATCAATGAGCGTCCGCAGGATATCGATACATTGGAGTATTAGTATGAAAAAAACATATCGAAAAGATTTGCTCCAGTCGGTGATTGCTTCCAAGGGACGCTTTGCTTCTATCCTGACCTTGATGATGCTGGGTTCTCTAGCCCTAGTAGGACTCAAGGTGGCTAGCCCAAATATGGAACGCACGGCTGAGGATTATCTCCGTAAAGCCAATACTTTGGATCTGGCAGTGATAGCTGATTATGGCTTGGACAAAGAAGACCAAGACGAACTAAAGACCCTTCAAGGAGCAAGTGTTGAATTTGGCTATATGGCAGACCTAACAGTTGAAAAAAGTGAAGAGGCAGTTCGGCTTTATTCCAAGCCAGAGGGCATTTCAACCTTCCAAGTGACAGAAGGTCGATTGCCAGAAGCTGAGGGGGAAATTGCCTTGGCTGATTTATGGAAAGACCGCTATCAGATTGTGCAGACCATTACCTTTACTAAGAAAGAAGAAAAGTCCGTCCTAAAATCCCAAACTTTTACAATTACTGGATTTGTTCAGTCGGGTGAGATGCTTTCTCAAAAAGACTTAGGGAGTGCTAGCAGTGGAAATGGAAGCTTGGCTGGCTATGGAGTGATTTTACCCAGTCAGTTTGATTCAGATGTTTATAGTATTGCGCGTGTGCGCTATGACGATTTAAAAAATCTGGATGCTTTTTCATCAGACTATAAGACCAAACGAACCCAACATCAGGAAGAGTTGCAAGACTTACTTTCCGATAATGGTCAAAAACGATTGGTAAGCATCAAAACAAATGGGCAAAAGAGCCTGGAAGAGGGGAAAGAACAGCTCCAAACTGCTGAAAGCAACCTTGAAAATGGCAAGAGTCAGTTAGAGCAGGCCGAAAGTCGCTTGAAAACGCAAGAAGAACAAGTGACCGCTTTACCAGAACCGCAAAAGAGTCAAATCGAGGGACAGCTGACAAAAGCTAAGGAAGAATTGGCGACTAAAAAAGAAAAACTGGCTCAGACGGAGAGTGATCTATCTAAGGAAAAATGGAAGCTTGAACAGCGTCAGAAAGAGCTTGATGAACTGGCAGAGCCGAAATACCACGTATACAATCGTCAAACCATGCCAGGTGGACAAGGTTATCTCATGTACAGTAACGCTTCAGCAAGTATTCGTTCTGTCGGGAATATCTTCCCCGTGGTACTTTATATGGTTGCTGCAATGGTGACCTTTACTACTATGACTCGCTTTGTAGATGAAGAGCGTACCAACGCTGGTATTTTCAAGGCTCTAGGTTACCGGAATAAAGATATTGTTGCCAAGTTTGTCCTCTATGGTTTTCTTGCAGGAACTGTGGGAACCGTTATAGGAACGCTTCTAGGACATTATCTCCTTGCAGGCGTGATTTCGGATGTTATAACAGCTGGAATGGTCGTTGGGAAAAGCCAGGAGTATTTTTACTGGTCTTATAGCCTTCTTGCCCTATCCTTGAGTTGGGTATCCAGTGTCTTGCCGGCTTATCTGGTGGCGCGGAGGGAATTGCACGATGAAGTAGCCCAACTTTTGCTTCCCAAACCTCCCGTTAAAGGATCAAAGATTTTGCTGGAACGCCTGAGCTTTATTTGGAGCCGTTTGAGTTTCACTCATAAGGTTACGGCGCGAAATATTTTCCGTTATAAGCAACGAATGTTGATGACCATTTTTGGAGTTGCGGGTTCTGTTGCTCTCCTATTTGCAGGTCTTGGCATTCAGTCTTCTGTGGGAGGCGTTGTGGAGCGCCAATTTGAACAAATCCAGCAATACCAGATGATTGTAGCGGAAAAGAGCAGTGCAACGGAGCAAGAAAAAGCAGATCTAGAAAGTGCCTTGCAAGCTGAGCCTATCTATGCTTACCAAAAGATTTACTCTAAATCCATTGAAAAAGATTTCAAAGGAAAAGCAGGACTTCATACTATCACCATAATGGTCACAAGCAGAGAAGACTTCAAGCCCTTTATCGCATTAGAGGAAAATGGCCAAGAGGTGCAGGTCACAGATGGAGCAGTCGTAAGTCAAAAACTAGCTCAACTAGCAGGTGTTACGGTTGGAGACAAGCTGGAGCTTGATGAGAAAGAAATCAAGGTCGTGGCTATTTCTGAAAACTATGTTGGACACTTTGTTTATCTCAACCGAGCGACTTACGAACAAGTCTATGGAACCAGTCCGCAAGACAATACCTACCTAGTAAAATTAAAAGAGCCAACACCTTCCAATACGGAGAAAGAAGCGGCTACTTTCATGGGAAAAGCTGCTGTTTCTGGGGTCGTCCAAAATGCGACAGCCATCCATCTCTTTGAATCCGTGGCTAGTTCGCTCAATAAAACCATGGCAATCCTTGTCCTTGTTTCCGTTTTACTAGCCATTGTCATTCTCTACAATCTTACTAACATCAATGTCGCAGAACGTATCCGTGAACTTTCCACTATCAAGGTTCTCGGTTTCCACAATAAAGAAGTGACCCTCTATATCTACCGCGAGACTATGGTGCTGTCCCTTGTGGGGATTGCTCTCGGTTTGGTAGTTGGCCACTATTTACATCAATTTTTGATTCAAATGATTTCACCTGCTACCATACTCTTTTATCCTCAGGTCAGCTGGGAAGTCTATGCTCTTCCAATCGTCGTAGTTACTGTGATTTTAGCCTTACTGGGGGTCTTTGTCAATCACCACTTGAGAAAAGTGGATATGCTCGAAGCCTTGAAATCAGTAGAGTAATTCACGGTTTTAAACAGTAAATCAGTTGACAAAGTCCTTGCTTCTTGGTAGAATAGGAACTGTCGTAAAGACAAATAACTTCTTCTTGGTTACAGGCATGCCAACCTGTCACTCGGATGAAGCCAAATAAAAAGGAGAAACATCATGGCAATCTCAAAAGAGAAAAAAAATGAAATCATCGCACAATATGCACGTCACGAAGGTGATACAGGTTCAGTAGAGGTTCAAGTTGCTGTCCTTACTTGGGAAATCAACCACCTTAACGAACACATCAAACAACACAAAAAAGACCACGCTACTTACCGTGGATTGATGAAGAAAATCGGTCGCCGTCGTAACTTGCTTGCATACTTGCGTAAAAACGACGTTAACCGTTACCGTGAGTTAATCAACTCTCTAGGACTTCGTCGTTAATCTTGCGTCTAAAACGTTTCTATACTTCGTTGCCTTCGCCTCGATGTACCATCAGTACAATCTTCGGCTTGTCGCCTAGTCTATAAACGTTTTATCCAGCAAGAATAAAGCTCTCTGATTTCAGAGGGCTTTTTGTTTTTATCCGCTTGCTTAGGCCGTGTTCAATTGAGCATATTTTGATAATGAAGCTACTCTAAATTGGGTAGCTTTTTTCTTTTGTATGGATTTTAGCTCGAGCTCAAATCAGCTCTCTGATATTCAGAGAGCTTTTTTATTGAGGTTTTATCG
>CAUVUZ010000021.1:0-21858 GCA_963555095.1 uncultured Streptococcus sp.
AAGACCGTAAGAAACAGGCTGTGACTGCTAAAGGGAAGCCGGCAGTGACGCGTTTCCACGTTTTGGAACGTTTTGGTGATTATAGCTTAGTGGAGTTGCAACTGGAAACAGGGCGTACCCACCAAATCCGTGTTCATATGGCTTATATCGGCCATCCAGTCGCTGGTGATGAGGTCTATGGTCCACGCAAAACCCTGAAAGGACATGGACAGTTTCTCCATGCCAAGACTCTAGGTTTTACTCATCCGAGAACAGGTGAAACCTTGGAGTTCACAGCAGATATTCCAGAGATTTTTAACGAAACTCTGGAAAGATTACGTCAAACTGAGAATAGATAAAAGAGTTGAGATGACTGTCTCAACCTTTTTCATTTCAAGTCTTTTCTATTTTAAAGTATTCATGTTATAATGGATAAATATGAAGAATCGGAGTGAGAATATGAAGTACAAACGAATTGTCTTTAAGGTAGGGACCTCCTCCTTGACAAATGAAGACGGGAGTTTATCAAGAAGTAAAGTAAAGGCAATTACCCAGCAATTGGCTATGCTGCATGAGGCTGGACATGAGTTGATTTTGGTGTCATCTGGGGCAGTAGCGGCAGGTTTTGGAGCCTTAGGATTTAAAAAGCGTCCGACCAAGATTGCAGATAAACAAGCTTCGGCTGCAGTTGGTCAGGGACTTTTGTTGGAGGAATACACAACCAACCTCCTCATGCGCCAGATCGTTTCTGCGCAAATATTGCTGACACAGGATGATTTTGTAGATAAACGTCGCTATAAGAACGCCCACCAGGCCTTGTCTGTATTGCTTCATCGTGGGGCAATTCCTATCATTAACGAGAATGACAGTGTCGTTATTGATGAGCTCAAAGTTGGGGACAATGACACTCTAAGTGCCCAGGTAGCGGCGATGGTCCAAGCGGATCTTTTGGTTCTCTTGACGGATGTAGACGGTCTCTATACTGGAAATCCCAACTCAGATCCAACAGCTAAACGTCTTGAGAAAATCGAGACTATCAATCGTGAAATTATAGATATGGCTGGTGGAGCAGGTTCGTCAAACGGAACTGGGGGTATGCTGACAAAAATCAAGGCGGCTACGATTGCGACGGAGTCAGGTGTGCCAGTCTATATTTGCTCCTCCTTGAAATCGGATGCACTGATTGAGGCAGCTGAGGAGACCAAGGATGGTTCCTTCTTTGTTGCGCAAGAGAAGGGACTTCGTACCCAGAAACAATGGCTGGCTTTCTATGCTCAAAGTCAGGGAACGATTTGGGTAGATGGTGGAGCTGCAGAGGCACTTTCAAAAAACGGGAAAAGTCTCCTTTTATCAGGCGTTGTAGAAGTGGAAGGAAGCTTCTCTTACCACGATATTGTAACAGTGGCTGATAAAGAAACGGGTCAATCTCTTGGAAAGGGACGTGTCCAATTTGGCGTCTCAGCCTTGGAAGATATGCTCCGTTCTCAAAAAGCTAAGGGAGTCTTGATTCACCGTGATGACTGGATTTCCATCACTCCTGAAATCCAGCTGCTCTTTACAGAATTTTAGAGGTGAACGATGGTAAGTACACAAGAACAATTTGAACGGGTACAAGCTGTTAAGAAATCAATCAATACTGCCAGTGAAGCAGTGAAAAACCAAGCCTTGCTAGCCATGGCAGATCATTTATTGGCAGCTACTGAGGAGATTTTAGCGGCCAATGCCCTTGATATGGCAGCGGCCAAGGGGAAAATCTCAGATGTTATGCTAGACCGTCTTTATTTGGATGAAGGACGTATAGAAGCGATGGCAAGAGGGATTCGTGAAGTGGTTGCTTTGCCAGATCCTATTGGTGAAGTCCTAGAGACAAGTCAGCTTGAAAATGGCTTGATTATCACCAAAAAACGGGTGGCCATGGGGGTTATTGGTATTATCTATGAAAGCCGTCCAAATGTGACGTCTGACGCGGCTGCTTTGGCTCTCAAGAGTGGCAATGCGGTCGTTCTTCGTAGTGGGAAGGATGCCTATAAAACAGCTCATGCTATTGTCACAGCTCTGAAGAAGGGCTTGGAGACGACTACCATTCATCCAAATGTGATTCAACTGGTGGAAGATACCAGCCGAGAAAGTAGCTATGGCATGATGAAGGCCAAGGGCTATCTAGACCTCCTCATTCCTCGTGGAGGCGCTGGCTTGATCAATGCCGTGGTTGAAAATGCTATCGTGCCTGTTATCGAGACAGGAACTGGGATTGTCCATGTCTATGTGGATAAGGATGCAGATGAAGACAAGGCTCTGTCTATCATCAACAATGCTAAAACCAGTCGTCCTTCTGTCTGCAATGCCATGGAGGTCTTGCTGGTTCATAAAGACAAGGCAGCAAGCTTCCTTCCTCGTTTGGAGCAAATGCTGGTTGCAGATCGAAAAGAAGCTGGTCTAGAACCAATTCAATTCCGCCTAGATAGCAAAGCAAGTCAGTTTGTTTCAGGTCTAGCAGCTGAGGCCCAAGACTTTGACACCGAGTTTTTAGACTATGTTCTCGCTGTTAAGGTCGTGAGTAGTTTAGAAGAAGCAGTTGCCCATATTGAAGCTCACAGTACCCATCATTCGGACGCCATTGTGACGGAAAATGCTGAAGCTGCAGCCTACTTTACAGATCAAGTGGACTCTGCAGCGGTTTACGTCAATGCCTCAACGCGTTTCACTGATGGAGGCCAGTTTGGTCTTGGTTGTGAAATGGGGATTTCTACTCAGAAACTGCACGCGCGTGGTCCAATGGGCTTGAAAGAGTTGACCAGCTACAAGTATGTGGTTACTGGTGACGGACAGATAAGGGAGTAAGAGATGAAGATTGGATTTATCGGTTTGGGGAATATGGGTTCTAGCTTGGCCAAGGCTGTCTTGCAGGCCAAGACGGGTGAACAGATTCTCCTTGCCAATCGTAGTCAAGCAAAAGTAGATGCTTTCATCACTAATTTCGGCGGTCAGGCTTCCAGCAATGAAGAAATTTTTTCAGAAGCTAATGTGATTTTTCTAGGAATAAAGCCTGCTCAGTTTTCTGAACTGCTTTCTCAATACCAGACTATCCTTGAAAAACGAGAGAGTCTTCTTTTGATTTCGATGGCAGCTGGATTGACCTTGGAAAAACTGGCCAGACTTCTACCGAGTCACCACCGAATCATTCGCATCATGCCCAATACTCCAGTGGCTATCGGCCAAGGAGTGATTAGTTATGCCATGTCAGCAAACTGTCGTGCAGAGGACAGTGAGCTCTTTTGTCAGCTTTTAGCCAAGGCTGGCCTCTTAGTGGAACTAGGGGAAGGCTTAATCGATGCTGCGACAGGTCTTGCAGGTTGTGGACCAGCCTTTGTCTATCTTTTTATCGAAGCTATGGCAGATGCGGGTGTTCAGACTGGATTGCCCCGAGAAACAGCCTTGAAAATGGCAGCCCAAACAGTAGTAGGCGCTGGACAAATGGTTCTCGAAAGTCAGCAACATCCTGGAGTTTTGAAAGACCAAGTTTGTAGCCCAGGAGGTTCGACTATCGCTGGTGTAGCGAGCTTAGAAGAGCATGCTTTTCGAGGAACGGTCATGGAGGCAGTTGGTCAAGCCTATAAACGAACACAAGAATTAGGTAAATAAGAGGTGGCTTTGACTACCTCTTTTATGGTGCATGGAATAAGAAGACAAAAAGATTGTCACAAAAACCTATTTTTTTGATAGAATAGAAGTAGTAAAAAAGAAATGAGTTAGACATGTCAAAAGGATTTTTAGTCTCTCTTGAGGGACCAGAGGGAGCAGGCAAGACCAGTGTTTTAGAGGCTCTTCTCCCAATTTTAGAGGAAGAAGGAGTAGAGGTGATGACGACCCGTGAGCCAGGCGGAGTCTTGATCGGGGAGAAGATTCGGGAAGTGATTTTAGACCCTAGTCATACTCAGATGGATGCTAAGACAGAGCTCCTTCTTTATATTGCCAGTCGCAGACAGCACTTGGTGGAAAAAGTTCTCCCTGCCCTTGAAGCTGGTAAGTTGGTCATTATGGATCGTTTCATCGATAGTTCAGTTGCTTATCAGGGATTTGGCCGTGGCTTGGACATTGAAGCCATTGACTGGCTCAATCACTTTGCGACCGATGGCCTCAAACCCGATTTGACACTTTATTTTGACATTGAGGTGGAAGAGGGGCTGGCTCGCATTGCTGCTAATAGTGACCGCGAGGTCAATCGCTTGGACTTAGAAGGCTTAGACTTGCACAAGAAAGTTCGTCAAGGTTATCTTTCTCTTCTGGAAAAAGAAGGAAATCGCATTGTCAAGATTGATGCCAGTCTTCCTTTGGAGCAAGTTGTGGATGCTACCAAGGCTGTCTTGTTTGATAGAATGGGATTGACAAGATGAAACAAGCAGAGCTTAAGGCTTGGCAGCCAGACCAGTTTGACCGCTTTGTCCGTATCCTAGAACAAGATCAGCTCAATCATGCCTATCTTTTTTCGGGTTTCTTTGGAAGCTTGGAAATGGCGCAGTTTTTGGCTAAGAGCCTCTTTTGTAGGGATAAAGTAGGCGTTCTACCATGTGAAAAATGTCGAAACTGCAAGCTGATTGAACAGGAAGAATTTCCCGATGTTACTTTAATCAAGCCAGTCAATCAGGTCATCAAGACAGAGCGCATTCGAGAATTGGTGGGTCAGTTTTCCCAAGCAGGGATTGAAAGCCAGCAACAGGTTTTTATTATCGAGCAAGCTGAGAAAATGCATCCCAACGCAGCCAACTCTCTGCTAAAGGTCATCGAAGAACCCCAGAGTGAAGTTTACATTTTCTTCTTAACCAGCGATGAGGAAAAGATGTTGCCGACTATCCGAAGTCGGACACAGATTTTCCACTTTAAAAAGCAAGAAGAAAAGCTCATCTTGCTTTTAGAACAAATGGGGCTTGTCAAGAAAAAAGCGACTCTTTTAGCCCAGTTTTGTCAATCACGTGCTGAAGCAGAAAAGTTGGCTAATCAGGCAAGTTTTTGGACCTTGGTCGATGAAAGTGAACGCCTGCTGACCTGGTTATTAGCCAAGAAAAAAGAAAGTTATCTTCAGGTTGCTAAATTAGCCAGCTTGGCAGATGACAAGGAAAAACAAGATCAGGTCTTGCGAATCCTCGAAGTTCTTTGTGGACAGGACCTCTTGCAAGCAAGGATTCGACAGATTCTACAAGATTTGCTAGAAGCCAGAAAAATGTGGCAGGCTAATGTCAGTTTTCAAAATGCCATGGAATATCTGGTCTTGAAAGAAATATAAACTCAAAAATGAACGATAAAGAAAGGAAAGGGCTGTTTTATGGACAAAAAAGAATTATTTGACGCGCTGGATGATTTTTCCCAACAGTTATTGGTGACCTTGGCCGATGTGGAAGCCATCAAGAAAAATCTCAAGAGCCTGGTAGAGGAAAATACAGCTCTTCGCTTGGAAAATAGTAAGTTGCGCGAACGCTTGGGCGAGGTGGAAGCAGATACTCCCGTCAAGGCTAAGCATGTTCGTGAAAGCGTCCGTCGAATCTATAAAGACGGGTTTCACGTATGTAATGATTTTTATGGACAACGCCGAGAGCAGGACGAAGAATGTATGTTCTGTGACGAGTTGTTGTACAGGGAGTAGGCATGCAGATTCAAAAAAGTTTTAAGGGGCAGTCTCCCTATGGGAAGCTTTACCTAGTGGCAACGCCAATTGGCAATCTAGATGATATGACCTTTCGTGCTATCCAAACCTTGAAAGAAGTGGATTGGATTGCGGCTGAGGACACGCGCAATACCGGGCTTTTGCTCAAGCATTTTGATATTTCTACTAAGCAAATCAGTTTTCATGAGCACAATGCCAAGGAAAAAATTCCTGATTTGATTGAGTTTTTGAAAGCGGGACAAAGTATTGCTCAGGTTTCTGACGCGGGTTTGCCTAGCATCTCGGACCCTGGTCATGATTTGGTCAAGGCAGCTATTGAGGAAGATATTGCAGTAGTGACAGTTCCAGGTGCTTCTGCAGGGATTTCTGCCTTAATTGCCAGTGGCCTAGCACCACAGCCACATATCTTTTACGGTTTCTTACCGAGAAAATCAGGCCAGCAAAAGCAATTTTTTGAAACAAAAAAAGATTATCCTGAAACACAAATTTTCTATGAATCGCCCCATCGTGTAGCGGATACGTTAGAAAATATGCTAGAAGTCTACGGTGACCGCTCGGTAGTCTTGGTCAGGGAATTGACCAAAATCTATGAAGAATACAAAAGAGGAAACATCTCTGAATTGCTGGAAAGTATTGCTGATACACCGCTCAAGGGCGAGTGTCTTCTCATCGTTGAAGGTGCCAGTCAGGATGTGGAGGAAAAGGATGAGGAGGACTTGTTCATAGAAATCCAATCCCGTATCCAGCAAGGCATGAAGAGAAATCAAGCCATAAAAGAAGTTGCTAAACTCTACCAGCGGAATAAAAGTCAGCTCTATGCTGCCTACCACGACTGGGAAGAAAATCAATAAAATGACTAAACAGGGAAGTTTGCCTTCCTCCCGAAGTGAATATAGCAATCATAAGTATTTTACTACGAATGCTTATTTGGAGGGGAAATGAAAAGCAAAATGATTAAGAAGGTAATTGGTTTACTGTTTCCTATTCTCACATTATTTATGTTATCTGCATGTAACAACAGAGTCGATCGTGATTTAGCTAAAATAGCTATTTCAAACATTCGTTCCGTAGTAGAAGCTGCAGGACTAGAAGCAGAAGGATACTCGACAGCTGATGCATTTGGATATTATGGATCTCCGTTTTACGTTGAAGGAAATACGAAATTTGTTGATGTCTATGTGGATTTTGAAAAAGATTATGTTGAGAGCACTCCAGTCCTTAAATACAATTCGAGGCTTAAAGAAGTTGAAAAGAAAAAATTCTTTGGTTTTTCTAAGAAAACAGTCTACCGTTTAGAAATGGAGTATGTTTCTGGTGATGACAACTATGACCGACTTAAGGAAGCTTATAATATATTACTTCAAAGTGGTAGCTTGACTTCAACATATTTAAGCGATGATGTGATTAGGAATCTTTATATTAAAAATTCAATTGAATTGGACTCATTTGACTCCTATTATTCTTTGGTTCCAAAAGAAGAATATAGTGGCAACCCCAAAACCCGTCTTGAAGAGAGAGATAAAAGAGAGGCCATTTTGAAGACGGATGTAGAAGAACTCACTCCCTTAATTGAGGACCTAGACTCAAGTAGAGTCAACAATCTTGATGAAGAGACGCTTGTTCGTAATCGAGATCTACTTTTAAAAAGAGTTGCTGATAATCGTTCAACCTTTAGTATTGAGATAGACATTGATATAGAACAGGTACGAAGACAAAATCTTCAATTGACTAATGAAGATATTGACAATTGGACTGATTCTGATTTTGAATACTTACTTGCTCAAATACTTCAAATCGATAAACTACCTAAGAATGCTGAAGTACGTTTTACTATAAAATATGGAAGCAAACTGAATTGGAAGACATTCAGTTTTGATAAAGAATAATTTTGGAAAGACATTCGGGAATCCTCCTGTTTGTCTTTTTACTTAGCTTTTTGGTATAATGGACCAAGGATTAATTTAGAAAGATTTGTGGGTGTCAAATAGTCTAGTAGCTTGTTTTTATTTGGACTGAGGTTCCACCCAAAGAGGTATTAGTGTCGTGTCTCAATCTTATATCAATGTTATCGGTGCTGGTTTGGCAGGATCTGAAGCAGCCTACCAAATCGCAGAACGTGGTATTCCAGTTAAACTCTATGAAATGCGTGGTGTCAAATCAACACCTCAGCACAAAACAGACAATTTTGCTGAGTTAGTTTGTTCCAATTCCCTGCGTGGGGATGCTTTGACAAATGCTGTCGGGCTTCTTAAGGAAGAGATGCGTCGCTTGGGTTCGGTCATCTTGGAATCTGCTGAGGCTACACGTGTTCCAGCTGGTGGTGCCCTTGCGGTGGACCGTGACGGTTTCTCCCAAATGGTGACCGAAAAAGTAGCCAACCACCCCTTGATTGAGGTGGTTCGTGATGAAATTACAGAATTGCCAACGGATGTTACTACAGTTGTCGCTACTGGTCCTTTGACTAGTGATGCCTTAGCTGAAAAAATTCATGCCCTTAATGACGGCGATGGCTTCTATTTCTATGACGCGGCAGCGCCTATTATCGATGTCAACACCATCGATATGAGCAAGGTTTATCTCAAGTCTCGTTATGACAAGGGAGAAGCTGCCTACCTCAACGCTCCTATGACCAAGCAAGAGTTTATGGATTTCCATGAGGCCTTGGTCAATGCGGAAGAAGCACCACTTAATTCTTTTGAAAAAGAAAAGTACTTTGAAGGATGTATGCCAATCGAAGTCATGGCTAAACGTGGCATTAAAACCATGCTTTATGGTCCGATGAAGCCAGTCGGTTTGGAGTATCCAGACGACTACACAGGACCTCGCGATGGGGAGTTCAAAACACCGTATGCTGTTGTCCAGCTTCGTCAGGATAATGCGGCTGGTAGCCTCTACAATATCGTCGGTTTCCAAACCCACCTCAAATGGGGAGAACAAAAGCGTGTCTTCCAAATGATTCCTGGTCTGGAAAATGCGGAGTTTGTCCGTTATGGGGTCATGCACCGCAATTCTTACATGGATTCACCAAATCTTCTTGAGCAAACCTATCGTTCTAAGAAACAGCCCAACCTCTTCTTTGCTGGTCAAATGACGGGTGTGGAAGGCTATGTTGAGTCAGCAGCTTCAGGCTTGGTTGCAGGTATTAACGCGGCTCGACTCTTCAAGGGTGAAAGTGAAGCTATCTTCCCAGAGACCACAGCGATTGGAAGTCTGGCTCATTACATCACTCATGCAGATAGCAAACATTTCCAACCAATGAATGTCAATTTCGGAATTATCAAGGAATTGGAAGGCGAGCGTATCCGTGATAAGAAGGCTCGTTATGAAAAAATTGCAGAACGTGCTCTTACTGACTTAGAGGAATTTTTAACTGTCTAATTTTTTTGAAAGAATTGCTCATGGCACTATAAAAATCTAAGAAATTGTGATAAAATAAGTAGGATGAAAAAAGGAGAGTAAAAATGGCGAACCCCAAGTATAAACGTATTTTAATCAAGTTATCAGGTGAGGCCCTTGCTGGTGAGCGTGGCGTAGGGATTGATATCCAAACAGTTCAAAAAATTGCAAAAGAGATTCAAGAAGTTCATAGTCTAGGGATCGAAATTGCCCTTGTTATTGGTGGAGGAAATCTCTGGCGTGGAGAACCTGCAGCAGAAGCAGGAATGGACCGCGTTCAGGCAGATTATACAGGAATGCTTGGGACCGTGATGAATGCTCTTGTAATGGCAGATTCATTGCAGCAAGTTGGTGTTGATACGCGTGTGCAAACAGCTATTTCTATGCAACAAGTGGCTGAGCCTTACGTACGTGGACGTGCTCTTCGCCACCTTGAAAAAGGCCGCATCGTTATCTTTGGTGCTGGAATTGGTTCACCTTACTTCTCAACAGATACAACAGCAGCCCTTCGTGCAGCTGAAATCGAGGCGGATGCCATTCTTATGGCTAAAAATGGCGTAGACGGTGTTTACAATGCCGATCCTAAGAAAGACAAGACTGCCGTTAAGTTTGAAGAATTGACCCACCGTGACGTTATCAACAAAGGTCTTCGTATCATGGACTCAACAGCTTCAACCCTCTCTATGGACAACGACATTGACTTGGTGGTCTTTAACATGAACCAACCAGGCAACATCAAACGTGTCGTATTTGGTGAAAATATCGGAACAACAGTTTCAAACAATATCGAAGAAAAGGAATAAGAAAATTATGGCTAACGCAATTGTAGAAAAAGCTAAAGAGAGAATGACCCAGTCCCACCAATCACTCGCTCGTGAATTTGGTGGTATCCGTGCCGGTCGTGCCAACGCAAGCTTACTAGACCGTATCCACGTAGAATACTATGGAGTCGAAACTCCTCTTAACCAAATCGCTTCAATTACCATTCCAGAAGCGCGTGTCTTGTTGGTAACACCATTTGACAAGTCTTCATTGAAAGACATCGAACGTGCCTTGAACGCTTCTGATCTTGGTATTACACCAGCTAATGACGGTTCTGTGATCCGCTTGGTTATCCCTGCTCTTACAGAAGAAACGCGTCGTGACCTTGCCAAAGAAGTGAAGAAGGTCGGTGAGAATGCTAAAGTGGCTGTCCGCAATATCCGCCGTGATGCTATGGACGAAGCTAAAAAGCAAGAAAAAGCAAAAGAAATCACTGAAGACGAATTGAAGACTCTTGAAAAAGATATTCAAAAAGTAACAGACGACGCTGTGAAACACATCGACGACATGACTGCCAATAAAGAAAAAGAAATCTTGGAAGTCTAAAAATAAACAGAAAAACTCAGTTGGCATTGCTGGCTGAGTTTTATTCGAAAGAAGGAAATATGAATACAAATCTTGCAAGTTTTATCGTTGGACTCATCATCGATGAAAATGACCGTTTTTACTTTGTGCAAAAGGATGGTCAGACCTATGCGCTTGCCAAGGAAGAAGGTCAACACACAGTAGGGGATACGGTCAAAGGTTTTGCCTATACGGATATGAAGCAGAAACTCCGCTTGACTACTCTAGAAGTGACTGCCACTCAGGACCAATTTGGCTGGGGAACGGTAACGGAAGTTCGTAAGGACTTGGGTGTCTTTGTCGATACCGGTCTACCTGATAAGGAAATCGTTGTGTCACTCGATATCCTCCCTGAGCTCAAGGAACTCTGGCCTAAGAAGGGTGATAAACTTTACATCCGCCTTGAAGTGGACAAGAAAGACCGAATCTGGGGACTCTTGGCTTATCAAGAAGATTTCCAACGTCTGGCTCGTCCTGCCTACAACAACATGCAGAACCAAAACTGGCCAGCCATTGTATATCGTCTCAAGCTATCAGGAACTTTTGTTTACCTACCAGAGAATAACATGCTTGGTTTCATTCACCCAAGTGAACGCTATGCAGAGCCACGTTTGGGCCAAGTTCTAGATGCGCGTGTCATTGGTTTCCGTGAAGTGGACCGTACTTTGAACCTTTCTCTCAAACCACGTTCCTTTGAAATGTTGGAAAATGATGCTCAGATGATTTTGACCTACTTGGAAAGCAATGGAGGTTTCATGACCTTAAATGATAAGTCATCTCCTGACGATATCAAAGCAACCTTTGGTATTTCTAAAGGTCAGTTCAAGAAAGCTCTCGGTGGCTTGATGAAGGCTGGCAAAATCAAGCAAGACCAGTTTGGTACAGAGTTGATTTAAGCCTTATAGACATGATAAAGAAACTTGAAGAAATGAGTTTAGAGGAACTCTGGCAACTTTTTCCTATTTTTCTGGTAGAGCACAAGTCAGAGTGGAAAGACTGGTATGAATCGGAAAAAGAAAATCTGAAAAAAATATTAGGTGCAAATGTTATTAAAAGAATAGAACATATCGGTAGCACTGCTATCCCTAATATTTGGGCTAAGAACATCGTTGATATTCTGCTAGAAGTAGGTAGAATAGAGGATTTAGTAAGAGATAGGGATTTATTGGTGAAGAATGGTTGGCTAGTGATGTCGGAGAGTCCTAACAGGATTTCGCTAAATAAAGGCTATACAGAGCAGGGATTTGCTGAGAAAGTTTTTCATCTACATTTGCGACTGATGGGAGATCATGACGAGATTTATTTTAGAGATTATCTCTGCCAGCATCCAGATATCGCCCAAGCGTATCAGGAATTAAAACTAAGTTTATGGAAAAAATTTGAACACAATCGAGACGCCTATACAGATGCTAAAACAGATTTTATAAACCACTACGTTTCAGAGGCTAAGTCCAGTAATTTTCAAGAATCAGAAAAGTGTCATCAAAAAACTCTTGATAGGAGAAAGAATTGAGAAAATCATTTTACACTTGGCTCATGACCGAGCGCAATCCTAAAAGTAACAGCCCTAAAGCCATTTTGGCAGACCTCGCTTTTGAGGAGTCAGCCTTCCCAAAACACACGGATGATTTTGATGAGGTGAGTCGCTTTTTGGAGGAGCATGCTAGTTTCTCTTTTAACCTAGGAGACTTTGACGCCATCTGGCAAGAATACTTAGAACACTAGAGACAATGAGATGAGGCTAGTATTTTATTGTTCTCTTTGCTATAATAAAAAGAAATAAACGGATTAGAGAGGTTCTTTATTTGAAGGAACATTCAATAGACATTCAACTAAGTCATCCAGATGACTTGTTCCATCTTTTTGGTTCCAATGAGCGCCATCTTCGTTTGATGGAAGAAGAGCTCGATGTGGTGATTCATGCCCGTACGGAGATTGTCCAGGTTTTGGGAGAAGAGCCTGCCTGTGAGGAAGCCCGTCAGGTTATTCAGGCTTTGATGGTCTTGGTGAATCGGGGGATGACCGTTGGCACGCCAGATGTGGTGACTGCGATTAGCATGGTCAAAAACGATGAAATCGACAAGTTTGTCGCCCTTTACGAAGAAGAAATTATCAAGGACAATACTGGGAAGCCTATCCGTGTCAAAACCTTAGGTCAAAAACTTTATGTGGACAGTGTCAAACAGCATGATGTGACCTTTGGAATCGGACCTGCAGGGACAGGGAAGACCTTTCTTGCAGTGACCTTGGCAGTGACAGCTCTTAAACGCGGGCAGGTCAAGCGGATTATCCTGACTCGACCAGCAGTCGAAGCAGGTGAGAGTCTAGGATTTCTTCCGGGTGATCTCAAAGAGAAGGTCGATCCTTACCTTCGACCTGTTTACGATGCCTTGTATCAGATTCTCGGAAAAGACCAAACGACTCGTCTCATGGAGCGTGAAATTATCGAAATAGCGCCCCTTGCCTACATGCGTGGTCGAACCTTGGATGATGCATTTGTCATTCTCGATGAGGCGCAAAATACGACCATCATGCAGATGAAGATGTTCTTGACTCGTTTAGGTTTTAATTCTAAGATGATTGTCAATGGAGATATCAGTCAGATTGACCTGCCGCGAAATGTCAAGTCAGGTTTGATTGATGCTCAAGAAAAGCTCAAGAACATTCACCAGATCGACTTTGTTCATTTTTCAGCCAAGGATGTGGTTCGCCATCCAGTTGTCGCTCAGATTATCCGAGCTTATGAACCAGCTCCAGTTAAAAATGAAGAGAAGAACGAAGAAACAGAATAGCAAAAAAGAGCAGTTTCATCTGAACTGCTCTTTATCGTATCTGTGTTAACTAGTTAATGTCTTTAGACAAGTTCATCAATCGAAGTGTAATCCTTATCTAGCCCTTGGGCAACTGGAAGACTAGTCAAGTAACCTTGGTAAGTTGTCACTCCTTCACGTAAGCCTTGATCTTCAGTGATTGCCTTCTTAAAACCTTTTCCAGCCAATGCTTCGATATAAGGAAGGGTGACATTGGTCAGGGCAATGGTCGAAGTACGGGCAACCGCACCAGGGATATTGGCAACGGCATAGTGGAGAACACCGTGTTTTTCATAGACTGGTTCATCGTGCGTTGTCACACGGTCAGCTGTCTCGATAACACCACCTTGGTCAACAGCAACGTCAACGATGACAGAGCCTGGACGCATTTGTTTGACCATCTCATCTGTCACCAATTTCGGTGCTTTGGCACCAGGGATGAGAACCGCTCCAATAACCACATCAGCATCTTTCACACTTGCTTCAATGTTGAAAGAATTTGACATAAGAGTTTGGATTTGGTTACCAAAGACTTCCTCTAGCACTGAGAGACGTTTCGCACTGATATCTAAAATAGTCACTTGGGCACCAAGTCCAAGGGCGATGCGGGCAGCATGTGTACCGACGACACCACCACCGATGATGGTTACTTTTCCTTTTGGAACACCTGGTACACCACCAAGTAGGACACCAGATCCACCAGCTTGCTTGGTAAGGAAGTGAGCTCCGATTTGAACTGCCATACGACCAGCAACCTCACTCATAGGAACGAGGAGTGGTAGTTGTCCTTGATTATCACGAACAGTTTCATAGGCAATTCCTGTTGTTTTTGCTGCTAACATAGCATCTGCTAACTCTGGAGCAGCAGCCATGTGCAAGTAGGTGAAGAGGAGAAGATCATCTCGCAAATAGCCATATTCAGAAGCTAGTGGTTCTTTTACTTTCACGACTAACTCAGCTGCCCAGGCTTCGCCAGCAGTAGCGACAATCTCAGCACCTTGCTTTTGATAGTTCGCATCAGTAAAGCCTGAACCGAGACCAGCATTTGTTTCGATGAGGACACGATGTCCACGGCTGACTAAACTGTGGACGCCAGCAGGAGTGAGGGCAACACGATTTTCATTATTTTTAATTTCTTTTGGGATTCCGATTAACATAGAGATAACCTACCTTTCAATTGACGGTCTTGTTTTAGTTGTCACATTCCAGTTCATAAATCAAAAATGTGATGGTTTTATTGTATATGAAACCGCTTCAAAAATCAAGAAAAACTTGTCATCCAAATTTATTTATGCTAGACTAGTGAGAATCAAGCTCTAATGGAGGAAAAAGTATGGAATCAATATTTGTGAAATTTGCTCAGTATCCATCTATAGAAACGAAGCGTTTATTGCTCCGACCTGTAACCTTGGACGATGCAGAAGCCATGTTTGAGTATGCTTCAGACAGAGAAAATACACGCTATACTTTTCCAACAAATCAAAGCTTAGAAGAAACAAAGAACAACATCGCTCAGTTCTACTTGGCTAGTCCCTTGGGACGTTGGGGAATCGAACTAAAAAGCAATGGCAAGTTTATCGGTACCATTGACTTGCACAAGATCGACACCGTCCTTAAAAAGGCAGCTATAGGTTACATTATCAACCAAAAGTATTGGAATCAAGGATTGACGACAGAAGCCAATCGTGCCGTGATTGAGCTGGCTTTTGAGAAGATTGGAATGAACAAGTTGACCGCTCTTCACGATAAAGACAATCCCGCATCAGGAAAGGTCATGGAGAAGTCTGGTATGCGTTATTCTCATGACGAAGAGTATGCAGCTCTTGATTTGCATGAGGAAGATCGAATCGTCACAAGAGCCCATTATATTTTGACCAAGGAAGATTATTTTTCAAATAAAGATCAATAAGCAGTTGAAAAGATTTTTCAGCTGTTTTTTTCTTTCTCTTACGAATAAGCTAAGAGAGGAGAAAATATGGAAGAACTTATTGAGAAAATCAAAGAATATAAAATCATTGTCATCTGTGCTGTTTTAGGTTTGGCCTTAGGCGGATTTTTCCTGCTAAAGCCAAGTTCCCAAACTCCCGCAAAGGAGACCAATCTACAGGCTGAAGTTGCGGCCGTTTCAAAGGATTCATCGTCTGAAAAAGAAGTGAAGAAGGAAGAAAAGGAAGAGTCTCCTGAACAAGATCTGATCACAGTGGATGTCAAAGGTGCTGTCAAATCACCAGGGATTTATGATTTGCCAGTTGGCAGTAGGGTTCATGATGCCGTTCAGAAGGCAGGTGGCTTGACAGAGGAGGCAGATAGCAAGTCGCTCAATCTAGCTCAGAAAGTCAGTGACGAGGCTCTGGTCTATGTTCCGACTAAGGGAGAAGAAGCAGCTAGTCAGCAGGCTGCCTCTGGAACGACTCCTTCATCAAGTAAAGAAAAGAAGGTCAACCTCAACAAGGCCGGTCTGGAAGAACTCAAGCAGGTCAAGGGCTTGGGAGGAAAACGAGCCCAGGATATTATCGATCATCGTGAGGCAAATGGAAAGTTCAAGTCGGTAGATGAACTCAAGCAGGTCTCTGGGATTGGCGCTAAGACCATAGAAAAGTTAAAAGACTATGTTACAGTGGACTAAGAGTTTCCCTATTCCCCTAATCTATCTGAGCTTTCTGTTGCTCTGGCTTTACTATGCCATTTTTGGAGTGTCCTATCTCGCACTGCTAGGTTTTGTTTTTTTGCTCGTCTGCCTCTTTTTTCAATTTCCATGGAAATCTGCTGGAAAAGTTCTAGCGATTTGTGGAGTTTTTGGATTTTGGTTTCTGTTTCAAACTTGGCAACAGACACAAGCTAGTCAAAACCTAGTGGATTCTGTTGAAAGGGTACGGATTTTGCCTGACACTATTAAGGTCAATGGAGATAGTCTGTCCTTTCGGGGCAAGGATGACGGCCGTACCTTCCAAGTTTACTATAAACTTCAGTCCGAGGAAGAGAAAGAGCACTTTCAAGCCTTAACAGACCTTCACGAGATAGAGATAGAAGGAAAACTTTCAGAGCCTGAAGGTCAGAGGAATTTTGGTGGATTTGACTATCAAGCCTATCTAAAGACTCAAGGAATTTACCAAACTTTGACTATCAAGAGTATCCAGTCAATGAAACAGATTAGCAGTTGGGATATAGGTGAAAATTTATCAAGTTTACGTCGAAAGGCTGTAGTTTGGATCAAGAATCACTTTCCAGATCCTATGCGTAATTATATGACGGGGCTCTTGCTGGGACATCTGGATACGGACTTCGAGGAGATGAATGAACTTTATTCCAGTCTAGGAATTATCCACCTCTTTGCCTTGTCGGGTATGCAGGTGGGATTCTTTATGGATGCCTTTAAGAAACTCCTCTTGCGATTGGGCTTGACTCAAGAAAAGTTGAAGTGGCTGACCTATCCCTTTTCCCTTATCTATGCAGGTCTGACAGGATTTTCAGCCTCAGTCATTCGCAGTCTCTTGCAAAAGTTACTGGCCCAACATGGTCTTAAGGGCTTGGACAATTTTGCTTTAACGGTGCTTGTCCTCTTTATCATCATGCCCAACTTTTTCTTGACAGCAGGAGGAGTCTTGTCTTGCGCTTATGCTTTTATCTTGACCATGACTAGCAAAGAAGGGGAGGGGCTCAAGGCTGTTGCCAGAGAAAGTCTGGTCATTTCTTTGGGAATATTGCCCATTCTATCCTTCTATTTTGCAGAATTTCAGCCTTGGTCTATCCTTTTGACCTTTGTCTTTTCCTTTCTGTTTGATGTGGTATTCTTACCGCTTTTGTCCATCTTATTCATCCTGTCTTTTATTTACCCAGTCACTCAGTTTAACTTTGTCTTTGAGTGGTTGGAGGGCATCATTCGCTTGGTATCGCAGCTGGCAAGCAGGCCTCTGGTCTTTGGTCAACCCAATGCATGGCTTTTGATTCTTCTCTTAGTTTCATTAGCCTTGGTATATGACATGAGAAAAAACATCAAAAGACTAGCAGGATTCAGTCTCTTTATTGTGGGGCTCTTTTTCTTGACCAAGTATCCACTGGAAAATGAAATCACCATGCTGGATGTTGGGCAAGGGGAAAGTATTTTCCTACGGGATGTAACAGGTAAAACCATTCTCATAGATGTGGGTGGTAAGGCAGAGTCTACTAAGAAAATCGAGGCTTGGCAAGAAAAGGCGACGACCAGCAATGCCCAGCGAACTGTGATTCCCTATCTAAAAAGTCGTGGAGTAGACAAGATTGACCAGTTGATTTTGACCAACACAGACAAAGAACATGTTGGTGATTTGCTTGAGGTGACCAAGGCTTTCCATGTTGTGGAGATTTTAGTATCAAAAGGAAGTCTGACACAGAAGGAATTTGTAGCGGAACTACAAGCGACTCAAACCAAGGTGCGCAGTGTGACAGTAGGGGAGAACTTGCCGATTTTTGGCAGCTACTTAGAAGTCCTATCTCCAAGGCAGATTGGAGATGGGGATCGTGATGGTTCCCTGGTTCTTTATGGAAAACTTCTGGATAAGCACTTTCTCTTCACAGGAAATTTGAAAGAGAAGGGAGAGAAAGACTTGCTGAAGCATTATCCTGACCTAGAGGTGGATGTCTTGAAAGCAGGCCAACATGGAGCTAAAACATCATCAAATCCAGCTTTTCTAGAAAAACTCAACCCAGAAATCACACTCATCTCAGTTGGAAAAAACAATCGTGCGAAATTTCCCCATCAGGAAACCTTGACTCGACTGGAAACTATCAATAGTAAAGTTTACCGAACTGACCAGAACGGAGCTATTCGCTTTAAAGGATGGAATAGTTGGCGAATTGAAACGGTTCGTTAGGAAGAAAAGATGTTATATATTAGTAAAATAAACAAAAAATCTGTTGCATAATACTGAGAAAAACGATATAATGAAAGCACTTTCAATAGTAATGATATAAATGCAATGTAAACATGAAAAATCAGCAAAAGTTGTTTTATTAGCGAGTTTATCATCTATTGTTTTTGTCAGTCCAGTGCAGCAGCTGTGACAGTTACTAAAAGTTATCGGTATGATTGGAATACCGCTTGGAAGTTTAGTATGAATTACCACGGACATAAATATGTAAACATTTCAAGATGGTCTGCTTATTACTTTATAATGAAATGACTAAAAAGTTGGTCCGATTGGCATTCTGTTCGCTATGAGGTCATTAACTACTAGACAGGAAACTATCAATCGTTAAAGAGTGAGAAAAAGGAGGGCTGTATATGATAACTCTTACTCATGTTACCTTAAAAACGCGACAAGTCATCTTGCAAGATGCGGATTTCACCTTTAAAAAGGGTAGGATTTATGGTCTTCTTGCTATCAATGGCTCTGGAAAGACGACACTGTTCCGCGCGATTAGCAATTTAATTCCTATAAGTAGTGGAAATATCGCAGCCCCTCCTTCTTTATTTTATTATGAAAGCGTTGAATGGCTGGATGGAAACTTAAGTGGGATGGACTATCTTCGCCTTATCAAAAACATCTGGAAGTCAGGGCTGAACTTGGGGGATGAAATTGATTACTGGGAAATGTCTGACTATATCAGCCTTCCCATTCGCAAGTATTCCTTAGGCATGAAGCAACGCTTGGTGATTGCTATGTATTTCCTCAGTCAGGCGAAATGCTGGCTTATGGATGAGATTACAAATGGCTTAGATGAGTATTATCGACAGAAGTTTTTTGATAGGCTAGCACAAATCGATAGACAAGAACAGCTGGTTCTTTTAAGTTCCCACTATAAGGAAGAGTTGCTTGATGTCTGCGATAGAGTAGTAACCATTCATCAGGGGCAAATAGAAGAGGTTTAGTTTATGAAAGATGTTAGTCTATTTTTATTAAAAAAAGTTTTCAAAAGTCGCTTAAACTGGATTATCTTAGCTTTATTTGTATCTGGACTCGGTGTTACCTTTTATTTTAATAGTCAGACTGCAAACTCCGTCAGCTTGGAGAGCGAGTTGGAAACCCGTCTTGTAAAAAATGAGAGAGTCATCAATGAATATGAAGAGGAACTCTCCCAAATATCTGATACCAACTCGGAGGAATACCAGATTGCTAAAATTAATTTAGAATCGCAAAAAAATCTTTTGACTCAAAAGAAAGAAATTCTGGCTTTGTTAAAAGAAGGACGCTGGAAAGAAGCCTACTATTTGCAGTGGCAAGATGAAGAGAAGAAATATGAAGTTATTTCAAATGAACCGACTGCTAGCTCTGACTTTAAAATGGCGGTTGACCGCCAACGAAAGATTTACCAAGCCCTGTATCCCTTGAACATAAAAGCGCACAATTTAGTTTATCCGGCCCACGGTATTGATCAGATTGTCTGGATTTTAGAGGTTATCATCCCAAGCTTGTTTGTGGTTGCTATTATTTTTATGATAACGCAACTATTTGCAGAAAGATATCAAAATCATCTGGATACAGCTCAGTTATATCCTTTTTCAAAAGTGGCATTTGCCATATCCTCTCTTGGAGTTGGAGTGGGTTATGTAACTGTGCTGTTTATCGGAATCAGCGGATTTTCTTTTCTAGTGGGAAGTCTGATAAGTGGTTTTGGACAGTTAGATTATCCCTACCCGATTTATAGCTTAGCAAATCAAGAGGTAACTATTGGAAAGATACAAGATGTATTATTTCCTGGCTTGTTCTTAGCTTTCTTAGCCTTTATCGTCATTGTGGAAGTTGTGTATTTGATTGCTTACTTTTTCAAGCAAAAAATGCCTGTACTCTTTCTTTCACTCATTGGGATTGTTGGCTTATTGTTTGGCATCCAAACAATTCAGCCTCTTCAAAGGATTGCACATCTGATTCCCTTTACTTACTTGCGTTCAGTGGAGATTTTGTCTGGAAGATTACCTAAGCAAATTGATAATGTCAATCTAAATTGGAGTATGGGGATGGTCTTACTTCCTTGCCTGATTATCCTTTTGTTAGTGGGGATTCTATTTATCGAAAGATGGGGAAGTTCACGTAAAAAGGAAGTTGTTAATAAGTCTTAGCATTCCTATACGGAAGGTGAGGAAAAAACTAACACAGGGAGGGAACCAACGAGGTTCTCTCCTTTTGATGCGGACATCAAGAAGAAAACAGAAAGTTTTTCGAAAAAATGACTTTTTATCTTGACAAGGGATAGAAAACTTGGTATCATATAAAAGTTGAGAAAAGCAGAAGTGAGAGCTTCTCGCCTTGTGACATCAAGTTGCCTGGCCCTACGGATGAAAAGTTTCTAAGAAACGCTATCATAACGTGCGGGCTTGTATCATTACGAGCCCGCTCTTGTTTTTCTCTAATAATAAAAAAGAGGTGAAAACCATAGCAAAGCAAGACTTATTCATCAATGATGAAATTCGTGTACGTGAAGTTCGCTTGATCGGTCTTGAGGGAGAACAGCTAGGCATCAAGCCACTCAGCGAAGCGCAAGTATTGGCTGATAGCGCAAATGTTGACTTAGTATTGATTCAACCCCAAGCAAAACCGCCTGTTGCTAAAATTATGGACTACGGTAAGTTCAAATTTGAGTACCAGAAGAAACAAAAAGAGCAACGCAAAAAACAAAGCGTTGTGACCGTGAAAGAAGTTCGTTTGAGCCCAGTTATCGATAAGGGTGATTTCGAAACGAAACTTCGCAATGCTCGCAAGTTCCTTGAAAAAGGGAACAAAGTTAAGGTATCCATTCGCTTTAAAGGGCGTATGATCACCCATAAAGAGATTGGTGCAAAAGTTTTAGCCGAGTTTGCTGAAGCAACACAAGATATTGCGATCATCGAACAACGAGCTAAGATGGATGGACGCCAAATGTTCATGCAGTTGGCGCCAGCAACTGACAAAAAATGATTGTCAGAAAGTTAAATAAAGGAGAAAAAATCATGCCAAAACAAAAAACACACCGCGCATCAGCTAAACGTTTCAAACGTACAGGTTCTGGTGGACTTAAACGTTTCCGTGCTTACACTTCTCACCGTTTCCACGGAAAAACTAAGAAACAACGTCGTCATCTTCGTAAAGCATCTATGGTGCATTCAGGAGATTTCAAACGTATCAAAGCAATGCTTACTCGCTTGAAATAATAGCCTAACAGTAAGTAAACAATTCTAGGAAATATTTGGAGGAAATAAAACATGGCACGTGTTAAAGGTGGCGTTGTATCACGCAAACGTCGTAAACGTATTCTTAAATTAGCTAAAGGTTACTATGGAGCGAAACACATCTTGTTCCGTACTGCAAAAGAGCAAGTAATGAACTCTTACTACTATGCATACCGTGACCGTCGTCAGAAAAAACGTGACTTCCGCAAACTTTGGATCACTCGTATCAATGCGGCAGCTCGTTTGAACGGACTTTCATACTCACAATTGATGCATGGTTTGAAATTGGCTGAGATCGAAGTTAACCGTAAAATGCTTGCTGACTTGGCTGTTAACGATGCAGCAGCTTTCACAGCTCTTGCAGATGCAGCTAAAGCAAAACTTGGTAAATAATTACTTTTAAGACTGGAACAGGATTGTCCCAGTCTTTTTAGAAATAAAGGAGAAAGCTATGGCTTCAAAAATGCTACACACTTGCTTGCGAGTAGAAAACCTTGAAAAATCAA
>CAUVUZ010000022.1:0-21220 GCA_963555095.1 uncultured Streptococcus sp.
ATGGTTGCTGAGCGGAAACAGAGGCACCATTCACATAAGTTGCACTGTCGCTTGGAGTTAATGCTGTGATGGCTGCTGGAAGAGACTTACCTGCTGTCTCGCTCTCGAAGCGATAAGTAGCTTGGTACTTGTTAGCTTCAAACTTCCACTTACCTGTGAAAGTCAAATCAGCTTTTTTCACAATCTTACTTTTGGCATCGTAACCAACGAAAGTCCAAGTACCATCGTTCACATCATCTTTGTAAGTCGTTGTAGTCAGCTCTTCTGGTACAACTTTTTGCGTGTTGTAATAGCTTGAGCTGTCTTTTGGTGCTTTCTTCTGGATAAATTCAGGCAAATCAACACCAGATGTAACACTTACAAAAGTATAGCTTACATGATGCGGTCTAGGCGTCACTTCCCAGATACCAGTAAATGTCACACGCTTGCCATTATAGGTCACATTCTTCTGATCGTAACCTTTGAAGGTCCAGACATAATCTTTTTCTTCTTCAACTACTGATTCTTTAGCAAGTTGCTTGACTACAATGGTATCACCAACCTTATAAGAAGCCTCATCACTTGGGAGCATTCCCAAAATACTTTGTGGCAATGGAACACCTGCTTTAGAAGATTTGAATACATATTCTGGATTTGGAGTAGGTACCCAGCTTCCAAGGAAAGTCTGTCTACCTTTTGCTACAACGATTTTTTCTTTATCGTATCCTGCAAATGTCCAAGTTACCTTGTTTACTTTGTCAACATAAGTCGTTTCACTTGGTTGCTCAGCATCTACTTCTGTAAGGAACAGACCGCCCATCTTATAATCAATTGGGTTTTTCGGAGTCAACTTGGTGATATGATCTGGTAATACGAAATCAGGATTAGTTGATTGGAACTGATAGTCTATACCATTTGGCGTAAAACTCCAGGATCCTGTGATGGTCTTCACTTTCGTACCTGCAATAGCTTTTCCGTATTTATCCGCATCAAAACCATGGAAGGTCCATGTACCTGTCGGAACAGTTACTGTGGATGTGCCAAGTTTGCTTGCATCTTTGTAATCGTCAGCTCGTGCAACGAAATCAGTACCAGCTGGAAGCATATCGCGAATCTTATTTGGAAGAGGGTACGCAGGAGTCGAGTTAGTGAATTTATACTCCACTCTGTAGATCATATCAGACTGATTGGTGGGAACCAAGATCCATCTTCCTCTGAAGCGAACATCTTCTGTCCCTACTGTTTTCACACGTGAGGAAATAGTCGTATTGTCATCTTCATAGTAGTCATCAAATACCCAAGTCCCTCTGCCATCAGGATCCTCAAATCTTGTTTTAGATGGCATTTTAACACGAGCTTTTTCACCCTTGACAAATTCTCTTTCATAAGTGATTAGATCATACAAAGTTGATGGCGGATAGATCGTTTGACCAGAATCATCTTTTGAATCTGTATAGAAGTCATAATAAACACTACGCTTGGTCGGTTCAAAGACCCAGTGGAGTGTGTAAGTAGAGTCCTCATCATCAGATGGTTTTTCTATCTTCTCAGGAGCAATAAACTTCCATGTACCATCATTATCATCATCTGTGTATGTATAGAAACTTTCAATGGCATATCTAACATTATCAGAATAATCTTTCGGAGATGTCGTGATAGGAGCTGGAATTTGTGCCTTCAGATCATCTGGAATAGCCTTCCCTGGGGTATCACTGACAAAGTCAAAGGAAACAGTCTTATCTCTGTGTGGTGTGAAAGACCAAGTACCTGTAAAGAGAACTTTATCTTGATTAACTACCTTGCTATTAGCGTCATAGCCATCAAATTTCCAAGTACCCTCGTTATCAAAGTCCATGTAGGTCGTCTCACGTGGATATTCCGCAAATACAGTTTCGCCATTTTTGTAAGTATTTGTATTACTTGGCGTCAAGGCCTTAACTGCAGCTGGTAGAGATCGACTAGGATCTGAGCTAACAAACTCATAGTTTTCTGAGTACTTATCCGCTACAAAAGTCCAAGTACCTGTAAACTTAAGGTTCCATCCTTTATGATCCCACTCACTTACTGGTTTTTTAGTAAAATCGTAGCCTGTAAAGGTCCAGGTACCCTTGTTAACTGCATCATAGTAGGACTCTTGAGTCGGTCTAACAGACTCAACCATCTCACCTTTCGGGTATTGCTTTCTCTTTGCATACTCCCATTCAGGCATATCTACCGGCTTCAGATTATTGATCTCAGCAGGTAGTGCTTTGCCAGCCGTTCCACTGAGAAACTCGTAAGTCGGTTTCCGAGGAACCCCTTTAAATACAAACTCCAATGGTATTGTAACTTTTGGTATTTCCCCATATGTAGCCGCCCGCTCTAGTTCACGACTGAAGGTTAAATCTACTACATCTTCCTCAAAGGTCCAATTTCCTTCATTTTCCGCATCATAAAAGGATTTGTAGAGATTTTGAGTTTCATCATAGCGGAGCAAAGCAGCTACCGTGTCCAGTATATCTTTAGGTAAATGCTCATCTCGTTTATCAAACTGATTGAGAGAAAGCTTGTAATCGTATAGCTTACTTTCTAGATCTTTTATCTCCTTAGGAAGAGGTAATTTATATTCGTCACGTGAGGTCTTAGGACTACTTGGTAACTTATAAAAATTCTCAAAATCGTGCTGGTTCATAGGTTTGTAGGATACAGTGACATCCTCAAAGTATTTCCAAGTTCCTACAAACTCCACATCGCCATTGTTTGCCACTTTACTTGGAGCATCAAAACCAGTCAAAGCCCAATAACCTTTTCGATTAGGAAATTCTTCTGAAGTATAAAAAACATATTCAAATTCTTTTGGTCTTACTACTTCACCCTCAGCAAATCTTCTTCTATCTTTTGGACTCCAATTTGCAACATAAGATGGCGGAGTTTTTCCAGGTGAGCCATTAACCGCTCTATAGGTAGCCTTATATGGTGTCGGCGTAAATTCCCACTTACCTGTGAAGAAAACATCATCTTTGTCAATCACCTGACTATCATGGTCATAGCCCTTAAAGGTCCATCTACCACTTCCATCATACTCTACATAAGTTGTTTCAGTTGGCTGGATGGCCTTTACTTTATCGCCCTTTTTGTAGATTTTTGTATCTTCTGGCTTCAAGTAGTTCAGAGCAAGCGGAGTTGTTTTTCCTGGTGTAGCACTTTCAAACTCATAAAGTGCTGAGCGAGGAGTTTTATCCTGATCTGGGATGAACTTCGGATTTTTATCACGAAGACCAGAATTGACAAAGTTCACGAGATTGCGATAAACCTTATCAATTTCTTCTTGCTTTGTTGCAGTTTGAAGCACACCATCAGCAGCCGTCATTACGCCATTCAAGATTTCTAGACTATCGTCTGTCTTACTTGAAAAGTCCTTGCTGCGCAAGTTTTTGAGGTAGTTCTCTAAAGCGCTCTTGTTTAAACTTGCATTTGCTGATGCTGGTTGAGCAGTGGCTGCAGCTGGCTGGCTCGTGCCTGTAGCTAGCTGAGCATTTTTAAAAGCAGTCGAATCTGTCGCTTGACTTGTCTCTGCTACCGCAGATTCAGAAGATTTCAAAGTAACTTGGTTTTCTTTCTGAGGCTCTGCTTGCTCTATTGTAGAAGAGCCCACCGAGACCTGATTCTCTGCTTTATTCTCCACTTGTTCAGTAGCCGTAAGCTCATCAGCTTGAGCTACTTGAGCGACTCCAAGCGCCGCAGGCGCAAACAAAAATCCAATCGCAAGGGACACAGTAGCAACTGACAATTTGCGGATTGAATATTTTATCTTTCTATCCTGAAAAAACATTCCAGTCCTCCTTTTATTTCATAATTACTATTTTATCATAAATAGTTAATATTATCGATTTTTTTGACCGTAAATTTTTAAAAACTTATTTGTGGATATTTTCTCATAATATACAAATATACAAAAAAACTCCTTCTCCAAAATAGTAATTATAGGGATTTTTGTAAAAAAATGAAAGGAATCGTTCCCTTTCATTTTTTACTTTTATTTCCAATTTAATACCGCGTTCAAACCATAGTGGTCACTGACTTGCGGACTATTCTGACCATCAAAAACTACATACAAGCTTTCTACTTCTAACTCTTTCGTTGTAAAGACATAGTCAATTCGAAGCGGTTCGGTATTTCCTTTCCAACCATCAATTTCTGGTGGAACGGTATAGCTACCGCTTCTATCCTTAGCAACTTCAAAAGCATCTTGCAAATCCAGTGGACTAGCTAAAATCGCTTGATAACCTTCCTGACCAGCTGGATTATTGAAATCACCTGCTAAAATCAGAGGTTTGTTCAAACCTTTCAGCACAGCTTCAAATCGTGCCCATTCCTCCTGGAAACCTTTATCCCACCAAGAGAGATGGACACTTGCAAGAGCAAGTTCCTTGCCTTCAACCACTGTCTCAGCCAAGGCAACGCGACGAGTATGGTAGTCCGTTGGGTCATCTACATCAGACACTAAAATTTCACGTGCTTGAATCAGTGTCTTAGATAAGATTGCTACACCTTCATGATAGCGGTCATAGCCGATGTGATTATAAGCCCAAGTCCAGTAGTAGTTTTTCCCTTTCTCAGCCAATTTTTCGACCAGGAGTCGGACATAGTGATCCTGATGAATGGGTTCTGCTGATGGTAAAGCTTGATAAAGATGATCAATCTCCACTTCTGGAGAAGTAATTTCTTGATTGATTTCTTGGAAACAAATCAAATCATAGTCCTTATCAAGAATGTCTTGGAGCAAGAGCTGGAATTTTTCCTCTGCTTCCTTCTCCATCCAACTGTGAGTATTGAGTGTTAAAAATTTCATGCTTTTCTCCTAAAACAAGAGGTTGGAAAACAGCTTCCAACCCCCAAATATATTACAATTCTACTTTAGCAACTGCTGTTTTAGCTGCAAGAGAACCTGTTTGTTCTAATTTAACTGATTTGATAGCATCACCATTTGTAAAGACAACCACTGTTGATGTTTCACGACCTGCTGCACGGATAGCATCCAAGTCAGCTGCAACAAGAAGATCACCTGCTGCAACCTTTTGTCCTTCAGAAACGTGAACAGTAAACGGTTTTCCTTCAAGACTTACAGTATCCAAACCAATATGAACAAGTACTTCAAGACCTGATTCAGTAACAAGTCCAAGTGCATGTTTTGTTGGGAAGATACTTGATACAGTACCTGTAACTGGAGATACAATGTTTCCATTTGCTGGTTCTACTGCAAATCCATCACCCATCATTTTTTGAGCAAAGACTGGATCTTTCACTTGTTCCAAGGCAATAACTTGACCATCAGCTACTGAGTAAACTTCCTCAGTTACACCTTTAAAATGTACAGTATTCTTTTGAGCTTCTGTCATTTGGCTTGGAAGAGTTTCAGGAATTACTTCACCTGAGTCAAGGATATCTTGGATATCAGATTTCAATACGTCAGCTTTTGGTCCGTAGATAGCTTGGACACCTTGTCCTTTCATGACAAGACCCATAGCTCCTTCAGCTTTCCATTGTTCCTCAGTACCAACACGATCTGCGTCCTTAACAGTTACACGAAGACGAGTCATACATGCATCTACATCTACAATGTTTGCACGACCACCAAGAAGGTTAATGATATTTACAGCTTGAGAAGCTGCTGCAACTTTTGTTTCTCCTGGAGCTGCATCTTCTGATGCTCCTTCAGCAGTTTCATAGTTTCCGTTACGTCCTGGAGTTGCATAGTTGAATTTCTTAATCATGAAGTTGGCAATGAAGTACATGATGACTGCAAAGAGGACAGTTACCCAGATAAAGTTAATGATATCCATACCAAGACCAGCGTTGATAGCTAGCGGAGTACGAGTCAAGAATTCAATTGAACCGAATGAGTGCATACGAAGGTGAACAATATCCGCCATAGCAAAGGCAGCACCTTGAACAAGAGCATACACTAGGTAAAGAGGCGTTGCGATAAACATAAACATATACTCGATAGGTTCAGTAACCCCTGTCAAGAATGTTGCAAGGGCTGTCGCAATCATCATACCCTTGTATTGGTGTTTCTTGTCAGCATCAACATTGCGGTAGATAGCAACAATGATACCCATCAAGATACCGAATGAACCGATCATTTGACCAACTTTAAAACGAGCTGGAGTGATAGTTGTAAGAAGGTGTTGGTATTGGTCAGCATTTGAACCTTTAAGGTTAACAAGGTCTGTCACCCAAGCAAGCCAAAGTGGGTCTTGACCAAATACTTGAGTTCCTTTAGCTGCACCAGTAAGGATTTCGTATGTTCCACCAAGAGCTGTATAGTTCATTGGGATAGTGAGCATATGGTGAAGACCAAATGGCAAGAGCAAACGTTCCAAGGTACCATACAAGAATGGTGCGAGAATTGGTGCAGTTTCTTGTGAGTTGGCAATCCAAATACCAAAGCTATTGATACCGGTTTGAACTACTGGCCAAAAGGCAGCAAGCGCAAGCGCTGCGATAGTTGAACGAAGAATAACGACAAATGGTACAAAACGTTTACCATTGAAGAATGAAAGGGCATCAGGAAGTTTACGGTAGTTGTAGTATTTGTTATAAGCTGTTGCCCCAACAAAACCAGAGATAATCCCTACGAAAACCCCCATGTTAAGGGCTGGAGCCTCAAGAACGCTGATAAAGTAGTCAGCAACCTTGATTGAGCCACCAAAGAGAGTAGTGACCATAGCCTCAGGGTTTTTCAACATATCACCTGTAACACCGAAGATAGTACCTGTGATACGGTTAATCAAGATAAAGGCAAGCCCAGCTGCAAATGCACCACCAGCGCGCTCTTTAGCCCAGCTTCCCCCAATAGCAAGGGCAAACAAAATATGAAGGTTACCAATAACCCCCCAACCAATTTGCTCAAGGATTCCACCTGTAATCACTAGAGGAGCAAGATTTGGGTCGATCATCACGATTGATTTACCGATTGAGATCATCAATCCCGCCGCTGGCATAACGGCGATAACCACCATTAGAGCCTTACCGAATTTCTGCCAAAACTCGAAAGACAAGACATTTTTGAATGTAGCTTTCATCATTCAAATCTCCTTAATTTTATTTAGGCAAACGTTTTACGAAAACGTTTGCACTTGTTTATAATTCAATTATACCACTTTATTTTTTTTTGTAAAGGCTTTTATAAAAAAAATTTCCGTTTTTCTTAAATTTTTATACAAGGCTAAATTTCAAGTTCAAGTTAGCCAGCAAGCAGTCTTCTCTGGGCGACTTGTAGTCCAAGCATTTTTTAGGATAGTTATTGATCCAGTTTTCGATGGAGGCGACTTCTTTGGAAGTCGTTTTCTTAGTACCTTTTCTAGGATAAAGGGGATTCTGTTTGTTCAATCCCAATTTTACATGATGAATCCAGTAGTAGATGGTTGACATTCCCAATGTAAGACCCTTAACCTTGACCATCATTTCAGGAGACAACTTTTGGTTATGATAGTGGAGAATCTTTTGTTTTAGTTCTTTGGTCAAGATTGATTTCTTCACGAAGCGCTTCCGATTGGTTTCATAAAGCATTTGAGCATAGTCGGCAGAATAAATCTTTTTGAATCGTCCCTTTTCTAGACATTGCAGGACTGTCCCACGCTTGATTTCATTGTGGATGGTCTGAGGAGCTTTTCCAAGTAGAGAGGCGATTTCTCTATTTGATTTCCCTTATATTTTCCATCGTTCGATTAAGCGACGACTATGGATTGTCAAGTGTTTAGCTTTTGTAGTATAATTGATTTGCATCTCTGTTCCTTTCTTGTGTTTGTGGTGAACAACAAGTATAACACAGAGGTGTTTTCTTATGCCTATATGATCTTTCATTTGACAACATCTTCAAGCCTATTATCAAATGAAATCAGGAGCTAACTATAAGTTAGTTAAATCATTACATTTTTAGGAAGGCTAGGTGGGGCTCTATAATATTTGTAGTGGGTAAATCCCCTATAGATCTTATGGAGCCTATTTTGTTGTAGAAAAAAAGTCCCATAAGATCTATAATGAAAAGCGACCAAACCATCATTAGAAAGAATCATATGGAACCATTACATTTTATCACAAAACTACTCGATATTAAAGACCCTAATATCCAAATTATGGATGTTGTTAATAGAGATACACACAAGGAAATCATCGCTAAACTGGACTACGACGCCCCATCTTGTCCTGATTGCGGAACCCAAATGAAGAAATATGACTTCCAAAAAACCTCTAAGATTCCTTACCTTGAAACGACTGGTATACCTACCAGAATTCTCCTTAAAAAGCGTCGTTTCAAGTGCTATCAGTGCTCAAAAATGATGGTCGCTGAGACTTCTCTCGTCAAGAAAAATCACCAAATCCCTCGTATTATCAACCAAAAAATTGCTCAAAAGTTGATTGAAAAGACTTCTATGACCGATATTGCTCATCAGCTTTCCATTTCAACTTCAACTGTTATCCGAAAGCTCAATGACTTCCGTTTTAAGCATGATTTTTCTCGTCTTCCAGAGATTATGTCTTGGGATGTTGAAACAGTCAGGGGAGTGACTGTTTCAATCGGGAGATGAAGATGAGCTTTATTGCGCAAGATTTTGACAAGCTCAATATCATCACTGTCCTTGAAGGCAGGACACAAACTATCATCCGAAATCACTTTCTGCGCTACGATCGAGCTGTTCGTTGTCAGGTGAAAATCATTACTATGGATATGTTTAGCCCTTACTATGCCTTAGCTAAACGACTTCGCTTTCGAATTTCTAGGCTCAGGCTGAAACAGTCTACCAGACTGTTTCACTCCCAAATGCAAAAATTGTACTTGATCGCTTCCACATTGTGCAACACTTAAGCCGTGCTATGAGCCGTGTGCGAGTCCAAATCATGAATCAATTTGAACGAAAATCCCATGAATACAAGGCTATCAAACGTTACTGGAAGATCATCCAACAGGATAGTGGTAAACTCAGCCATAAACGTTTTTATCGCCCTACTTTTCGTATGCACTTAACCAATAAAGAGATTCTAGACAAGCTCTTAAGCTATTCAGAAGACTTGAAACACCACTATAAGCTCTACCAGCTCTTGCTTTTTCACTTTCAGAACAAGGAATCCGAGAAATTTTTCAGACTGTCTTAAAAACCTTCCTCAAGGACAAAGAGAAAATCGTCAACCCCCTCCAATTACCCTATTCCAACGCAAATTTGGAAGCGACTAATAATCTCGTTAAACTTATCAAACGAAATGCCTTTGGTTTTCGGAATTTTGAAAACTTCAATAAAAGAATTTTCATCGCTCTCAACATCAAAAAAGAAAGGACGAAATTCGTCCTTTCTCGATCTTAGCTGACTTCAACCCACTACAGTTGACAAAGAGTCGTTTATTTCCGCTTTCTTGCGATGAGATGAATCGGTGTTCCTTCAAAGACAAAGGCCTTGCGGATTTGATTTTCCAAGAAACGCAGGTAAGAGAAGTGCATGAGTTCTTCTTCATTGACAAAGATGACAAAGGTTGGTGGCTTGGTTGCCACTTGGGTCGCGTAGAAGATTTTGAGGCGTTTTCCTTTGTCTGTCGGTGTTGGGTTGATAGCAATGGCATCCATAATGACATCGTTCAAGACAGCTGAAGGGATACGGGTGTTTTGACTCTCGCTGATTTGCTTGATCATCTCAGGCAGTTTGTGGAGACGCTGCTTGGTAAGAGCGGATACAAAGACAATCGGTGCATAAGGTAGATATTGGAACTGCTCACGGATATCTTCTTCCCAGTTCTTCATGGTATGGTTGTCTTTCTCAAGAGTATCCCACTTATTGACCACGATGATCATCCCTTTACCTGCTTCGTGGGCAAAACCTGCGATACGCTTGTCGTACTCACGGATACCTTCTTCAGCATTGAGGACCATCAAAACCACGTCAGAACGGTCAATAGCACGCATGGCACGCATGACAGAGTATTTCTCCGTATTTTCGTAGACTTTACCTGACTTACGCATACCAGCTGTATCAATCATGGTGAACTCTTGTCCATCAGCATCTGTAAAATGGGTATCAATGGCGTCACGCGTTGTTCCAGCTACTGGACTAGCAATCACGCGGTCTTCTCCCAAAATAGCGTTGATCAAACTTGATTTTCCAACGTTAGGACGGCCAATCAAGCTAAATTTAATGACATCTGGATTTTCTTCTTCGACTTCATGTGGTAGATTTTCCACGATGGCATCGAGCACATCCCCTGTTCCGATACCGTGGACAGACGAAATTGGTAGTGGTTCCCCCAATCCCAGAGCATAGAAATCATAGATGTCATTTCGCATCTCAGGATTGTCAACCTTGTTAACGGCAAGGATAACAGGTTTATGGGTTTTATAGAGTTTGCGAGCTACATACTCATCTGCATCTGTGATTCCTTCTTTTCCAGACACCACAAAGACGATGACATCGGCTTCTTCCATGGCAATTTCTGCTTGGTGCTTGATTTGCTCCATGAAGGGAGCATCGACATCGTCAATCCCTCCAGTATCAATCATACTAAAGGAACGATTGAGCCACTCACCTGTAGCATAGATGCGGTCTCGTGTCACACCCTCGACATCTTCTACGATTGAAATTCGCTCACCAGCGATCCGATTAAATAGGGTCGATTTTCCAACATTGGGACGTCCCACAATGGCAATAGTTGGTAAGGCCATGTTTTCTCACTTTCTACAATAACTTTTTCTGTTCTAGATTTTTTCGAGTTGAACTAGGTTCGGCTTGACCAAACTGCTCTGCTAAACGCTGACTCCAAGTGGTAGTCGCACGCGCACCAGCATAGTCTGCCTGTACTTGGTCATAGTCCAAAATCGCTTCAACTGGCTGTTCTTGGTACTCTTCTTCAAATACCACTTGGCTCAAAGGCAATCTTGGTTTAACCTCGTGTTGTTGATTTGGCACGCCAAGGGCAATCCCAAAAACAGGGTAGGTATAGTCAGGCAAGTTAAAAAGCTCTGCCACTTCTTCTGACTTGTAACGAACCAAACCGATAATAACACCACCATATCCCAGACTCTCAGCCGCAAGCAAGGTATTTTGCCCAGCAAGAGCAGCATCTACAGACGTGATAAGGAGACCTTCCACTCCTTGGGGTTGGAAAGTATCTGTATGGAGACGAACTCCTTTTTCTGCACGGTTTAGGTCACCAACAAAGAGCAAAAAGGCAGCTGACTGGCGAATGGCTTCCTGCGGAACCAATTCATATAAAGCATCTTTCTTATCTTGACTGCGTACAAGAATCACAGAGTAGGATTGGAAATTTTTCCAAGATGACGCCATTTGAGCAGCAGTCAAGATTTCATTTAAGTGTTCTTGAGAAATTTCTTGCTCCTTAAAGCGACGAACTGAAGTATGAGCTTTCATCAGTTTAATGGTTTCTGTCATCGGCGATTTTCTCCTTCTAGTCTCGTTTCCTCTGCTAAATAACGGATTCGTTCCATGACCCGTCTAGCTTCCCAGGTCTCATCATTTCCATTCTTTCCTTTGGCAAAATGTTTTTCCAAATCTTGGAAATTAAAGTTGGAAGTAAAGAAGGTCGGCAAATCTTCCTGCATGCGATACTGGAGAATAACTTGGAGAATCTCATCACGCACCCAAGGTGTTGACTGCTCTGCACCAATGTCATCCAAGACCAAGACTTCTGCTAACTTGATGTCATCCACCAAGGTCTTCACAGATCCTTCACCGATAGCATTTTTCACATCAATGACAAAACTTGGATAGTGGAGAATGGTTGTTGAAGCACCACGTTTTTCAGATAGGTCATGGGCCAGGGCCGCCATCATGAAACTCTTACCGACACCAAAATCTCCATAAAGATAGAGACCTTTTCGAATACTTGGGTAAAGGTCAACAAAGGCATAGAGTCTTTCAAAAATCGGCAAACGACCTAGATCATCCAGGTCAATCTGAGCCAATTTCGCTTTCTTGAGACTTGCTGGTAGATTGATCAACTTAAGGCGATTCTTTATGGCCGCCTCTTTTTCAGCCGCGATTAGTTCGGGTGTTTCTTCATAAGACACATCCGCATAACCGTGATTCATGACCAAGATAGGCTTGTAGCCACGCGCTATATAGTCCGCATCCCCACGAAGAAACTTGTCCCGTTCTGTGATATATTGGTTGAACTTGGAGATGCTACGATTCAACTCCTCTGGGCTGAGGGATTCTTTCTGGATAAAAGCCGCTACATCGGAGTCCTTCATGATCTGCTGGACTAAATCCTGATACTGAAAACGACTTGTCTGACGTTTGATAACGTCACCCACACTTTCCATCTAGTCTCCTCCTTCTTCTAATCGGGCTAACATTTCTTGTTTTTTACGTTCTAGTTCCAGACGAGTTTCCTCACTGGTTTGATTTTTGTATTCTGGATTGCTCCACTTGGGAACATTTGTCTTAGTCGAGCTAGTTTTTGATTTTTGGTCTTCCTGGCCTTTTTGCTGACGTTCTCGAATCCGAAGCACGGCTTCCTCTGCTGTTCGAATTTTTTGGTAAGCATAGTCATTGGCGACCTTCATGGCATATTTTTCATTGACATTAGCCGAATCAACCTTGTTAAAAGTTAGAAGCAAGACGATATTGATGACTTCGTCCAACAAGCCTAAAGACGCCATCTGGTGAAGGAGTTCTCTTTCACTTTGGATGATATTTCCCTTACGTGTTTGCTTGATTTCGGCTAAAAATTCCAGAGGAGTTTTATTTTTGGCTTCCCTGATAATGGTCATTTCTTTGGGGCTAAAGTCAGAAGATGCTGGCTTTTGCGCAATCTTTTCACGCATGCGTTTGACTGAAATAACCTGAGCCACCGCTGTCGCCTTGGCTAATTGATAGGTTTCAAACCAGGTCCATTTTTTTTCATCTGCAATGGCAAACAATTCCAAAACATCTGCCTGCTCATTTTCAAAACGCAAACCATCTCGAGCCATCAGGCGCTGAAAATGTTCCAAGTCAAAATCATTTTTCATCTTGATTTTAGACTCGGTTGGAGTCACTTCTTCGGTCAGGTTTGGAAAAACTTGGCTCAAGGAAACAGAAAGTGCTTCTCCCTCACTTGGAGCCTGTTTCATAGCAGAAACAGCTGTATCCCCAATCTTTTTTTCCAACAGTGTGCGGTAAATAGAATGCCGCAAAAATTCCTGACTTGAAAGGGGAGAATGAAGCTGCAATTCATAGGTTTCTCCCTTCTGATAAAGGGTCAACAAATCCAAAGCAGATAAAATTTTAAAGGATTGGAGCAAGGTCAGCATACCAAAGTTTAAGTGGTTGAGGATATGGGAAAAAAGGTGTTCCTTTTGCCCTCCATCCCAAAAGGTAATAGCATATAGATAGAGGCTCAGTGCCTCCTGACCGATAATCGGGAGGTAGCACTGCACCAGAGAAGAGGTATCTTGCGACACCCGATTATTCTTTAGAAAAGAAAAACGGTCATTTGGCTTCATCTATTTTTCCTTTTTCTTCTTAGAGGACTGGGTAATTTGCTGGAGCAGACTCTCCAACTCACTCACATCCTTAAAACTACGGTAAACACTGGCAAAACGAACATAGGTAATCTCATCCAGCTCCGCCAATTCTTCCATGACTAAAGAACCAATGTATTCACTTTGGATCTCATTCTCACTGCGACTACGGAGTTTTTGCTCGATGCGATTGACCACCATGCCGATCTCGTCACTCGAAACAGGGCGTTTCTGGGCTGAGCGGATAATCCCATTAAAGATTTTATCTCTCGAAAACTGCTCTCGCGTACCGTCTTTTTTGACGACAACCAGCGTTCTTTCTTCTACTCGTTCATAGGTTGTAAAACGATGCTGACACTCATCGCATTCACGTCTTCGACGGATGGTATTTCCTTCTTCGGCTTGTCGACTATCAACAACACTAGACTTGGTAGCCCCACATTTTGGACAACGCATGCATTTCCCTCCTTGTCGTTTTCTTTTCATTATACCATTTTTTGAGCAATTCCCAAAACAATTCTTATTTTTACTTGACAAGTTTTTTGTTTTATTGTATTATTTAATTAGAACAATAAAGAAAAAGAAAGGAGACTATGATGTCCTGGTCATTTGATAATACAAAACCCATTTATTTGCAGATTATGGAAAAAATCAAATTACAGATTGTTTCCCATGAACTGGAACCCAACCAACAGCTCCCAACCGTAAGGGAACTAGCGAGTGAGGCTGGGGTCAATCCCAATACCATTCAGCGCGCTTTGTCTGATCTTGAGCGCGAGGGCTTCGTTTATAGCAAGCGAACAACTGGTCGTTTTGTCACTGAGGACTTAAATCTCATCGTTCAGTCCCGCAAACAGCTTTCTGAGGAGCAACTGAAAAACTTTATAACGGGCATGCTTCAATTTGGCTATCAAAAAGAAGAACTGCCAAGTGTGGTTAGCGAATACATCAAAGGAGTGTAAAATTATGACATTACTAGCATTTGAAAATGTATCCAAATCCTATGGGGCTACAGCAGCCCTTAACAATGTTTCCCTTGAGATTCCCGCTGGAAAAATCGTCGGGCTTCTCGGTCCAAACGGATCTGGAAAAACAACCCTGATCAAGCTGATCAACGGACTTCTCCAACCAGACCAAGGACGTGTCCTCATTAACAACATGGACCCAAGTCCTGCTACCAAGGCCATTGTCTCTTATCTACCAGACACGACTTATCTGAATGAACAGATGAAAATCAAAGAAGCACTGACCTACTTTAAAACTTTCTACCAAGATTTCAATCTTGAGCGGGCTCAGCACCTTTTAGCAGATCTTGGCATTGATGAAAACAGTCGCCTCAAGAAATTGTCAAAAGGAAACAAGGAAAAGGTTCAATTAATCCTCGTTATGAGCCGTGAAGCTCGTCTCTACGTGCTCGACGAACCAATTGGTGGTGTGGATCCGGCCGCCCGTGACTATATCTTGAACACCATCATCAACAACTACTCACCAACTTCAACTGTTTTGATTTCTACCCACTTGATTTCAGATATTGAGCCAATCTTGGATGAAATCATTTTCCTCAATAACGGAAAAGTCGTCCGCCAAGGAAACGTGGATGATATTCGTTACGAGTCAGGTGAATCCATTGACCAGCTCTTCCGCCAGGAGTTCAAAGCTTAGACAAAGGAGATTATTATGTTTTGGAATTTAGTTCGTTATGAATTTAAAAATGTTAACAAATGGTATCTAGCTCTCTACGGTGCTGTGCTTGCAATTTCGGTTTTGATTGGTGCATCCATTTCTGGTATTAGTCAGACCTACACCAGCTATGGCAATAATCCCTACTATCTGTTAGGCTTTCTGATCTTAGTTTTTGGTGGGCTCAGCGTTACTCTTTGGATTGCAACAATCTTTTTAATCATTCGACGCTTCAAGGGAAGTGTCTACGATCGTCAGGGCTATCTGACATTGACTCTGCCCGTCTCTGAACACCAGATCATCACCGCTAAATTACTAGGTGCTCTCATTTGGTCAATCATAAGCTATATTGTATTTATCTTGAGTATCATTATTATCTTCTCACTCACCCCTGTAGTGAAAGATTTGCCACTCCTCTACCGATTTATCTCTCCTTATCTCGGTTACGGTTGGCTGTATGCCCTCTCTCTTCTGGTGGGTTCAATTACTTGGATTTTATCTATTTACCTTTGCATCTCAATTGGTCAACTATTTAACGAGTATCGTACCGCTATGGGAATTTTAGCCTATATCGTGCTTAACATCGTGATTGGCTATATTTCTATCTTCTTCCGAATGGATTATGATTTTAACCTCCTAATCAGCGTTGATATCCTCAAAGATTTCATTCTAGCAATTATCTACTATCTCGGAACCTACTATATCTTGAAAAATAAGGTTAACTTGCAATAAAAAACGCCCAGCTTACAAAAGAGCTGGGTTTTGCTTTAACTCAATATCAAACTGGCTACAATGGGACTGACAAAGACGTAGAGAATACCGGTGACACCGATAGCCAAGCCACCCATGGCGCCTGCTACAGAGCCGTATCGAAAGGCCGTTCCCGTTCCGACAGCATGACCTGTCCCTCCAAGGGAAAGACCTACAGCCACTGGATCATCAATTTTCAACCACTTCAAAAGGGTTGGTCCAATAACACTAGTTAAAATCCCAGTTGCCACTACGACGACCAAGGTCACAGTCGTCAAACCCTGCAATTTTTCTGTGATTCCCACTGCCATGGCGGTTGTCACTGACTTGGGAAAGAGAGAAATGGCTAGGAAAAAGTCCATGCCAAAGATTTTCGCCACTATGGCAGTGAAGCTAGTATTGACAACTACTGCTAACAGACTACCAAAGAGAATACTCCGAGCATGGTGCTTCATCAAGTGAAAACTCTTATAAAGCGGAATCCCTAGGGCCACTGTCGATGGGACTATCAAGTTGTTCAGATAAACCCCACCTTGGTAGTAATCTTGGTAAGAAATACCCGTCACCTTAAGAAGGATGATAATGAAAATTGCCGACAAAAGCAAGGGCGTCGTCAAAGGATGGGGAAAACCCCTGTAAATCAACATTCCTACTAGATAAGCAAGGATAGACAGGGCAAGCCCAAACAGGGGATTGGAAACAAATTCACTCATTTAGCATCTCCTTTCTCATAATCTCCCTCAAACCGTCTCTTGATGAACTGAACCACTAGGGCGATGAGGATAATATTGATAACAGCTGCAAAAAAGACAATTAAGACGATGGGCAAGAGATAGGGGGCAATCACATCAAATTTTTCCATGATTCCAACTGCTGGTGGCAAAAAGAGAATGGTCATATTGGCCAGCAAGAAATTCCCGACCATATTGACATGCCTGGTCCTTAGCCACTTGAACTGTAAGGCTAGAAATAGAATAATCAAACCGATAATACTGCCTGGGATAGGCAGATGAAAGAAACTGGAGATCCCCTCACCGATTAGAGAAATCACAAAGAGAATCATTAATTGAACATATAACTTCATCTCAAACTCCTTGAAATAGAATTCTTGCATACCAGTTTACTCTTTTTTCAGGAAATTTCAAGGAAATACCGAAATTTTTCTTTCTTGCAAGGATTAGCTAAAAGTAGTATAATAATTGCATGCGCAATCATCTTATGTTACAAAGACAGTCAGTAATGACTTTGTGATTTTTACTTTGAAAGGAAAGGAGAAAGCAATGACCTATTTGGAAAAATGGTTTGACTACAACCGCCTTCAAAAGGAAATAGAAGCCTTGTTGGAAGAAACCATTGCCCAGCAGAGTGAACAAAGGTTGACCTTAAAAGAGTTTTATCTACTCTACTATCTGGACCTAGCTGATGAAAAATCCTTACGGCAGATTGATTTACCAGATAAACTCCATCTCAGCCCAAGCGCTGTTTCTCGAATGGTAGCTCGACTAGAAGAGAAAAACTGTGGCTTGCTTAGTCGCCGGTGTTGCGATCAGGATAGACGGGCTAGCTTTATCTGTCTGACTGACGAGGGACAGACAACTCTAGCTTACCTGCAAAAGGCTGTCGAAGAAAGACTGGAGACGAGTCTTGATTTCATTTCATAATCAGATTTTCAAAAAAGTTGCGTGCGCAATCATTTTTCTTGACATTCCTCGTTTCAAGGAGTAGAATAAAGTCAAGATCGAATAAAGGAGTTTTATATGATCGAAATTACCTACCTAGACGCCAGCAAACAAGAGAGAACCATGACTTTCGAGTCTTACCAAGACTTTGAACGTTCTCAACAAGCCTGCCTCATCGGCGTCGCGGATTACTACACTGTCCAAAAATTAACTTATAATGGTCATGATTTGGACTACCATGGGACTTATGGAGATGTCTTCTTCTATCTCATGAAACAAGATTTAAGCCAATATAACTAAAAAAGGAGAAATACAATGGCAAAAGCAATTACAGATGCAACATTTGAACAAGAAACAAAAGACGGTTTGGTCTTGGTAGACTTCTGGGCAACTTGGTGTGGTCCATGTCGTATGCAAGGTCCAATCTTGGACAAATTGTCTGAAGAACTTTCAGAAGATGTCTTGAAAATCGTTAAAATGGACGTAGATGAAAATCCAAACACAGCTCGTGCTTTTGGAATCATGTCTATCCCAACCCTTCTCTTCAAAAAAGACGGACAAGTGGTAAAACAAGTTGCTGGTGTTCACACAGCAGAACAAATCAAAGACATCGTTGCTGAATTGAGCTAATCACACTAGAGACCAAGTGCTTTATTTGGTCTCTTTTTTCTTGCCCTTTGCCATTTTTCAAAAAATATGCTAGACTGTAGGTAGAATATTACGATGTTTGGGACATGCCATCGCTAAAAAAAACCTCTACTTGGTATTTTTTAGCTCCCCTCAAGGGAGCTTTTTGCGTGCTCTGAACATTTCCCATTTTGGAAGGAGTACTATGAAACGTCAATCAGCCTTGGTCGTCTTTAGTGGCGGTCAAGATTCCACAACCTGCCTCTTTTGGGCTAAAGAACACTATAAAACAGTCGAAACCGTCACCTTTGCCTACGGCCAACGCCATCATCTCGAAATTCAAGTTGCTGAAGAAATCGCTAAGGAACAAGGCGTTCGTCATCACATCTTAGATATGTCTCTGCTGGGACAAATCACTGAAAATGCCCTGACTTCTGATTTGGAAATTGAGCAAAAAGAGGGAGAGCTTCCCAATACCTTTGTTGACGGCCGCAACCACCTCTTTCTATCCTTTGCAGCAGTTCTTGCCAAGCAACGTGGCATTAAAGATATCGTGACAGGTGTCTGCGAGACAGACTTCTCAGGCTACCCTGACTGCCGGGATGTCTTTGTCAAATCTCTCAATGTTACCCTCAACCTTGCCATGGATTACGACTTTGTTATCCAAACACCTCTCATGTGGTTAGACAAGGCTGAAACTTGGGAGTTAGCCGATCAACTCGGTGCCTTTGACTATGTTCGTGAAAAGACCTTAACCTGCTACAATGGGATTATCGGAAGTGGTTGTGGAGATTGCCCAGCCTGCCACCTGCGCCAGCATGGACTAGATGTTTATCTCTCACAGAAAGGAGAGGGCTAATGTTTTTTGCTCCCAAAGAAATCAAACAGGAAACTGGGAAATCTCTTGTCTACAATCCCCACAGAACCTTGGTATCAAAAGAGTTTACTTTCGACGCTGCCCACCACCTCTTTCACTATGAAGGAAAATGCAAGTCCCTGCACGGCCACACTTATCATCTGCAGATTGCTGTTAGTGGATTTTTAGATGAACGTGGCATGACCTACGATTTCGGAGATATCAAAGCTATCTACAAGAACTACTTAGAACCCCACTTGGATCATCGCTATCTCAATGAAACCCTGCCTTACATGAACACGACTGCTGAAAATATGGTTTACTGGATTTTCCAAACCATGAGTCAAGAGTTACCTGACGAGCGCAGTCTTCGTTTGGAATACGTTCGCCTCTATGAAACTCCGACTGCCTTTGCAGAGTTTAGACGGGAGTGGTTAGATGACTAGGGAACGTGTCCTCAAACTACCAGTACTGGAAATTTTTGGCCCTACCTTTCAAGGTGAAGGCCGTGCTATCGGGCAGAAAACCATGTTTGTCCGAACTGCTGGTTGCGACTACCACTGCGACTGGTGCGACTCCGCCTTTACTTGGGATGGTTCTGAAAAGCCAACTCGCATGACAGCTGACGAGGTCATTGCTGAGTTGGATAAACTGGGAAGCTACGACTACGTCACCCTATCTGGCGGAAATCCTGCTATCCTAGCAGCTAACATGGCTCAACTCGTCACCAAGCTCAAGGAACGCGGTGTCACTCTGGCTGTTGAGACCCAAGGTTCCCGCTGGCAAAATTGGTTAAAAGACATTGACCAGGTTACTTTGAGTCCCAAACCTCCTTCATCCAAGATGAAAGTCAACTTTGAGACCTTGGACTTTATCGTTTCCCAATTGGATCCAGACAAGATCACCTTTAAAATCCCTGTCTTTGATGATGCCGATTTGGCCTTTGCCAAAGGAATTCAAAAGCGCTACCAACCAGATGTTCTCTTCTTATCAGCAGGAAATCCTGAGCCCAAGGCTACAGGTAATATTGTCCAAGACCAACTGGACCGTCTCAAAGAACTCTGGGAACGCGTCGCTGCTGACGATAGCTGGGGCAAGGTCCGCGTCCTTCCCCAACTCCATACCCTCCTCTATGACAACCAACGTGGTGTTTAAAATTAGAAAGAAAAAATCATGTCACAACAAGAAGAAATGAAAAACCTTAGCCTCCTCGGCAACAAAGAAACCAACTACATTTTTGACTATCAACCCGAAGTCCTCGAATCCTTTGACAATCGTCATGTGGAAAATGACTATTTCATCAAATTCAACTGTCCTGAATTTACCTCGCTTTGCCCAATCACTGCTCAGCCAGACTTTGCGACGATTTATATTTCCTACATTCCTGACAAGCTCTGTGTCGAGTCAAAATCCCTCAAACTCTACCTCTTTAGCTATCGAAATCATGGGGATTTCCACGAAAACTGCATCAACACCATCGGGAAAGACTTGGTCAACTTGCTAGACCCTCGCTATTTAGAAGTCTGGGGAAAATTCACTCCGCGCGGTGGCATTTCAATCGACCCCTACTATAACTACGGTAGACCTGGAACCAAGTATGAAGGCTTGGCAGAACAACGCCTCTTCCAACATGACCTCTATCCAGAGAAAATTGACAACCGCTAATACTCTTCGAAAATCTCTTCAAACCGCGTCAACGTCGCCTTGCCGTATATATGTTACTGACTTCGTCAGTTTCATCTACAACCTCAAAGCAGTGCTTTGAGCAACCTGCGGCTAGTTTCCTAGTTTGCTCTTTGATTTTCATTGAGTATAAACAGATACGAAAAAGCCCTGTTCCTCAAACTGAGGAGCAAGGCTTTTTGAGTTTCAATTATTCTTCTGTTCCAAGAAAGTTTTTCGCAACAAGAGCTGCAAGAACTCCACCAACGATTGGAGCAAGGATGAAAATCCATACTTGTTGAAGGGCTGCGCCACCTACCAAGACAGCTGGAGCCAAGCTACGAGCTGGGTTCACTGAAAGTCCAGTAATGTTCAATCCAACAAGGATCATCGCCATCAATGACAAACCAATGACCAAACCAGCGATTGCGCCGTTACCTTTGCTTGCTGAAGTGACAGTCATGATAACTAGGACAAACAAGAAAGTTGCGATGA
>CAUVUZ010000023.1:0-20121 GCA_963555095.1 uncultured Streptococcus sp.
CAGAAGTCCAAGGTGAGCTTTGGGATGGGAAAATGTACGTCTTTGACGAGCGTATCGCCGTTGATGTTAACCATGTTAACCCAACCATCGTAGGGAAAGACTGGTTTGATGGAACACCATGTGAACGCTATGTCAACTGTGGAAATCCCTTCTGTAACCGTCGTATCCTAACATCAGAAGAAAATGAAGACAAGTACCTTCGTGGATGCTCACACGAGTGTCGTGTTCACCCACGCAACCGCTATGTTTCAGAAAAAGAATTGACACAAGCAGAAGTAATCGAGCGCTTAGCTGCTATCGGTGAAAGCTTGGATCAAGTCGCTACAGTATAAAGCAAACAGCCCTTAGGGGCTGTTTTTCTATGCTTTTTATCTAAAAATCTAAAATTTGTTTCTGTATCTTTCAGGAAAATAGGGTATACTATGTGTAAACGATTTCAAAGGAGGCCAGTTATGGCGAAAACATTTTTTATCCCAAATAAAGAAAGTATTCTAGGACAACAGGAGGTCTTGACTGCCAAGTCCATCTTGGCCTTTGTGGAGGGCTTGGAGTCACACAGTTATGATGCGGTCTATCTCCGTCAGCCCCTCAATCGTCTCGAGTATATCGAGTGTGGGATTGTAGGTCAGTCGCAATTTCTTTTCAAGGTGTACTATGCGGATAGTCGAAAAGGCTATCAAGTGGTGATTCCAGATTTCCTTACTAGAGCGGACTGGGAGATTGTAGAGACTCTCCTCCAGGCCCTATCTGGCAAGTTGGGGCAAGTGGTAGAAGGGCTAGAAGACTTTGACTTTGAAGCTTATTTCCGACAAACGGTCAAGCATTATCTAGCGGATAAAGCGACTCGTCTAGTCTATTGCCAAGGGCTCTTGGCTCCTATCTATCTCAATAAGGAATACCTCGAGAGCTTTTTGGCTGAGGATGGACTGGCACGTTTTGAAGAGCTGGTCAAGAAGGTTCAAGGATCTGATGCCTACCTTGCCAGTGTGAAATTTTACCCAGACGCCCAAAGCAAGGTGCACGGTATCTATCACCTAGCCCAGGGAGTCAAGACGATTTTGCCAAAGGAACCCTTTGTACCAGTGCCTTATACCGAGCAGCTGGCAGGCAAGGAGCTTGTTTGGGAGATTGACCTAGTGAAGATTTCTGGTGATGGCTCAAAAGCAGAAGACTATGAAGCCATTGCCCGCTTGGACTATGCAAAATTCCTAGAGTCACTACCAACAGCATTTTACCACCAACTAGATGCTAATCAACTAGAAGTTCAAGCCATTTTGGAAAAAGATTTTGAAGGATTGGCACAAGAAAAGTAAAGCAGATCAGTCGACTTTCTTTTTATCGTGCGAAAGATAGTTTAGCCTAGTTAGGTTTTGTAATGTGAGATTTCAAAAATTGCTTAGTTCAATGAAAAATAGTATAATATAACAAAAAATAGAATATTGTTCGTTAAATAATGATCAGGAGATCTTGAGATGGATATCAAGAAGGAAGTAGGTAAAAGAATCCGAATGTTGCGAGAGATGAAACATCTCACTCGTGAAACTCTTTGTGATGATGAAACCGAGATAACAGTACGCCAATTAGCACGGATTGAATCAGGGCAGTCTTCCCCAAGTTTATCTAAGGTAGAGTATATAGCTTACAAACTAGGCTGTCCAATTTCACATATAGTAGATATGGATCATATGATTTTACCTTCAGAGTACTTGATATTAAAGGATAAACTTATTAAGTTTCAAACTTATGGAGATGATGACAGAATTCATATTAAAGAAGAGTTGTTTGACAGAGTTTACGAACACTATTATGATAGTCTACCTGAGGATGAGCAGATTGCAATCAGCGCCTTACAAGCTAGTTTTGATGTCTTTGTAAGTGAAGATGCAGGGTTTGGTGATGCTTTGCTTGATGAGTATTTTGAGCAAGTAAAGATAAGAAAAAATTACTCGGTAAATGATTTGCTTCTCATAAAATTGTACTTGGTTTCGTGTTTAGCAAGACCGACTGAGTATCATCGTGAACTATTTGGGGAACTTTCTAAAAAACTTCTGAGAGAAACGAATTCATCCGATTTAGAGACAGCTTATATGTTAAAGAGAACGGTGCTTGATTCTTTAGCCGTTCAATGGATGGAAAAATCTTACTCCACTTTTGAGCCTTATGTTAAGGCGATGAACACGCTGATGATTTTATCGCAGGATTTTCAAAACAAGCCAATTGTTGATATGCTAGATGCTATGTGTACTTTATTTCATAAACAGGATAAGGAAAAAGCTATCTACTTATATGATAGAGCCGTTATTTGTGCTCAAGCATTTGGGGACTCAGTATTAGAAGCGCGTATATTGGGAGAAAAAGAAAGAGATTTAAAAACTTTTGAGGAAATGAAGAGCTGACATGACATTTTTGTCATGTTTTTTTGTTTTTGAAAGCGTTAAGCTAGAGATGTAATGAAGGGTTAATTGAGTTATTTAGAGTAGGAGGAAGAGATGGAGAATCTTAGTATCTCGCTAGAGACTTTTACACAGACTCGCCACAGTTTGGTGTTTCGAAATAACACGACTGAGCAAAAGTTGGTAGAGATAGCGATAAATAACGAAGTCTTTCGCCTAGCTATTTTAGATGCAGGCGAAGAGCGAGTTTTAATTCTGCCTGAAGAGGTTACAGATGTTAGGAATTTTGGGATTTCAGAGGTGGAGGATAATTCATGAAACCAAAAGATATAATAAAGGAGAGAAACTATGAATCGTGTGATTTTAAGTCTTAAACATATCGATAAAACATATGGGAAAGAACAGGTTCTTCATAATGTTTCCTTTGATATTGAGCAAGGAGAAATATGTGGTCTTATTGGTGAAAATGGTGCTGGAAAGACAACATTAATGAGAATTCTCCTAGGACTAATTCGGGCTGATAAGGGAGAAATCAAGAGTGTTTCTCAGCATAAGATTGGCAGTATTATCGAATCACCTGCCCTCTATCCAAACCTGACTGGACGCCAACACTTGCAATATTACAAGACAAGATTTGGTTTAAAGACAGATATCATAGAAATGTTGGAATTGGTTCGCCTACCCAAACCATCATGGGATCGAAAAGTGAAAAACTATTCTCTTGGCATGAAACAAAGATTATCGATAGCAATTGCTCTTCTGGATAATCCAGAGCTCATTATCCTAGACGAACCAGTGAATGGTTTAGATCCTCAAGGGATTTCAGATTTAAGAAAAATGATTTTGAATTTAAGGGATCAGTTAGGAGTTACTTTTTTAATCTCGAGTCATATTCTGTCAGAATTGGAATTTATAACAGATAAGTATATCATCATGAAAAAAGGAAAGATTCTAAATGTGATGAGTTCACAAATGCTAGCGAATGATTTATCTGAAAAAATTTTCCTAAAGACAAGTGATAATCAGATTCTAAAAATGTTTTTAGAAAAAGAGGGCATTGTTCATTTTGAGCAGGATGACTATCTGGTTGTGACAGAAAAGGAGAGGTTAATGGCTATCTTGGAATATAGTATTGGTTCAAATCTAGTGATACAGGATATTTATATTAAGAAGGAACGCTTTGAGGACTACTATTTGCGTAATATTATCTGATGATTTAAGAAAGGAGGAGAGTCATGAATTCTCTTAAAGCAGATATGTATAAATTTTACTGGGAAAAAAGAGGAGTGCTTCCTAGTTTGTTGATAGGGTTATTAGTTTTGTTATTCTCCTTATTTTTTAAGTTATCAAATGAAAATGAGCCGGCATTTCGAGTGTTGATTTCAAACGTGAGTGGTTTTATTCCGTTGCTTTTCATCTCTTCCAATTTATTTTTCTGGGGAGAAGATTATAGTTTCCGTACGATCAATATTCTGCTCACAAAAGAAAAACAACGATGGAAGTTATTTTTATATAAAACTTTGGGAACCTTTTGTTTGTCTTTATTATATGTGTCTATTTTTTATAGTTTGGCAGCTCTTGTTTATTTAGAAGGGGACATGGTGTTGATTGTTTCGACATTTTTACACCAGCTACCATACTATTTTGTCATTATAAGTGTCTCGTTATTGATTTTTCAAATATTTGATAAGGTTTATGAATCATGTATGATTTATACACTCTACATTTTACTATTTGATAACCTATTGGCTTACGTCCTTCCAAATTCTGGTGAGAGTGTGAAAGACTATTTACTTATGACTTTAAATTTGAAAGCTTCCCCTGGGGTAAGTCAATTTACCTTTACGAACGTATGCTACCCTATAGTGGTGAGCATAGCAGTACTTGTGCTTGCGTTAGCTGTATTTAATAAAAAAGAATTTAAGTAGGAGGACTAATGATGAAAAAAATAGGAATTGCAATAGGGCTGTTGTTATTGTTTGTAGTAGCTGGAATTTTATTAACTTTAAAAAGAGGAGAGACAACAATCAGTGTGAAACAATCATGGACTCTCTCTTCTAAAAATATTAAAACGTTAGAGTTTTATGGCTCAAAGCAAGCAATTGATGTTAAAGTTGTCAAGAGTGAATCAGATGAAACAAGTGTTCAAATAGAAGGAAAAGTTTCCGAAGAATCAGCGAATAATATATCTAAAAACGTTAAAATGAGTTCAGATAGTCTATATCTACCATTTTCACAACATGGTTTTAATTTGGCTCTGAGTTCAGAAGGGAAGGACAAGTTATATGTAACTATTTCCTTAGGGAAAAATGCTACTTTCGAAAAAATATTTATAGATACTCTTGTTGGCGATGTATCTATTACAGTTCCTAAAGATTTTGATGGGATTTATACTTTACATACGAACAATACAGGAGAAATTTTAAGGGTTCCTACCACAAATCAAACTTCGAATAGCATCATTGAAGTTGATGGCTATAGTAAGATAAGTGTTGAAAAAGGAGAAAATAATGGTTAGTCACTATAAACAAGCAACTTTGCTGGATTGTGGAATGGCTTGTGTCAAGACAATCATTTCTTACTATTTCCCAAAATTAGAACATTTAGATAGTCTACAATTTGATAATAATAATCACCAAGGACTGTCTTTGTTCGACATAGAAGGTATACTAAAAAACTATAGTATTGATGCGGATTCTTATCAAATTGACACTCCTAGTTTATTAAATAACTTACCATTTCCTTATTTGATGGTAGTAGAAAGAGCTGGTTTGCCTCATTATATCGTCGTGTTAGATGGAGACAGTAATTCATTGACTGTTTCTGATCCTGCGAATGAAGAAATTGAGAAAATTTCAAGATTAGAACTTTTTAGTCAGAGTGTAGGAATTGTTTTAATTCCCCAAAAGAGTGAGAGTGTTGATTTAGAAGATAGAAAAGGTGTTGTTACTTTGAGCTATGCAGATAAGTTATATCATAGATTTCTATCTTCACTTAGTTGGAAGAGAAAGTTTGCAATCTTTTTCTTGGGAATAGCCAAAATTATCTTACCAGTTACTATTGCTTTTTTTCTACAAATAACAATGTCTAATCTGCTTAATATTCAGTTTAGCTTTCAGTTATTTAGTCTCGCTTCAATAATATTAGGTTCATATTTGTATTGGCAGTTTTCTATATTGGAAACAAGATTAAAAGGAAAGATTGAAAATGATTTTTTAAATGATATTCTGTCTTCTTTTTATCAGAATCAATTAAATGATTTTTCCTTAACGAAGAATTATGAGTATGTTAGTAGTTATTTTTGGAACTTGTTATTATCAGCAACAGGTATTATGCAAAAATTTTACTTAAAGGTACAGCTTTTAGTGTTCTGCTTGCTACTATTATTGCTATTAAAATTGAATATCATTATTTTTGCAGTTACATGCTTATCTATAGCTATTCTTGGTTTCTATGTCAATTTTGAGATACGAAAAGTTGTAAAAAATCAGCGAGAATTTATTGCTAAGAGTTCTAACTTTAGTTCTCTTGTAGAAAATACAATTTATGGTTTGCAAGATATTATAAGTTTCCAAAAATCTAGCGACTTTATCAAAGAATTTAATGAAAGACTCAATGAACTGTTGGGAACGAAACTCGATAGTACATATATTACCAATAGATTATTAGCTTCTACTCAGATATTTATTGGTTTAACTGGTTCATTTTTGATTGCTACTATAATTTCTATGAGAGATTATGAACATATAGCAGAGTATGCAAATAGTATTTTGATTCTATTACTTTTATCCAGCATTTTAAGTTCTTTAATTACATCTTGGGTAGCCTTGAAAAAAAGTCAATATTCCTTTGAGTTTATCGGAACAGAGGAGGTAGAAGCGAAAAGGGATGTTGTTCCTATTTCAGTAGCTAAAATTAAACAGTTGTCCTGCCATGATGTATCTAAAAAATGGGGTGAAAGATTGATATTTAATAAATTAAATTTGGAATTTAATAGTGGTGAACTAACAGTTGTTACAGGTGGTAATGGAACAGGCAAATCATCTCTTTTGAATATTATTCAGGGATTATCTTCTCCAACAGAGGGTGATATTGTACTGAATGGAATGGAAAGTTTTTCTACTTTAGAGGAGACTAATATTTTGGATTATTTAAGCGTGTATTCATCTGAATTTCATGTATTCCCTGGAAGTGTTTCAAAAAATATTAATTTCACCCTATTTAATAAGGAAAACTATGAATCAAATAATCTTGATAGTCTGAATCTCAATGTATCTCTGAGTCATCAGATTGATGGGAAAGCCACCAATATTTCGCAAGGTCAGAAACAAAAAATTCTACTCATGAGGAGTTTATCACAAGAAAAGGACATCTATCTATTCGATGAGCCTACAGGAAATTTGGACAGAAACTCAACTGAATTATTTCTAAATGAGGTTGAGAAATTAGTGAACGAGGAAAAGATTGTTATTGTCGTGACTCATGATAAGGATGTTATTGCTAGAGCAAGCAAAGTTATTAATATGGATGAATTTCATTAAAAGTTAAAAAATGGAGATTGGTGGTTTCTAATCTTCATTTTACCTATAACTAATTTGTATAATATTTGGAATAACGAGTTTCATAGCAATGTTATCATACTACTGAACTCTAGTAATAAAACCCATCCTAGGACAAGACTTTGAAGAATTGGCAAGCATCAAGTAGATATTTTTCAAAAAAGAGTAAGTATAAAAATCCCTGTCATTGGTCAATGGCAGGGATTTTGGTTAAAAGAAGGTCAGGATGCGAAGGTAGTCAACTGTCAGCGCGAGCTCTGCAATAAAGAAGGGCAAGAGAATAGCGCCATCAAGTAAGACAGCTAGCAAGAAACGATAAAATGGGTCAAGGCTGTTGGTCTTACTTGGCTTGCTAATCACAAAGAGATTTCCAAGGGCAAAGATGGCCATGCTTAGAAGAGTGAGGATGCCAGCAAATCGTAAGCCGCCAAAGAGTGCAAAGAAACTTGCTAGAGCCGTTAGGACAAGTGGGATAGCAAAGAGTCTGCTATACCGATCAAAGGCTTCTTGGAATGTGAAGTCGCTCTCCTGATCCAGCACACGTCGGACAGTAAAGCCTCCCAAAATGATGGAAAAGTAAAATAGAGCGCTAGCGACCAAGATAGAAAGCCCAGCAAAGAGATCTAAAGGTGGGAGCTGGTTAGGAGAGCTATTAGCCATAGAAATCATATAGCCATAGTAGAGGTGCTTGATATGGTAGATACTAAAGAAAAGGTTAATCGAAGATAGCAAGGTGAGCAGGGCAAAGACACTATAACGATGCTTTTGGTCCGTAGTCTTGCTGGCAGTTGGTTCTTGGATAGCATCCAACAGCCAAGTCCAAAACAGTGCGATTTCTTCTTTGAATCTGGCTGTTGTACGAGGGTCAATATCTGGGATATAGGGGCTTTCTAAAGCCTTGCTGAGGATACTTTTCTCTTTTGCAGGGTTTTCTTGTTTGTGTTCCTCTTCAGCTTTTCCTTCTCCCTCTTCCTCGGTTTGGGTTTCCTCGATTATTTCGGGAGTTTCCTCCTCATGCGTTTCCAGTTCTTTAGGTGAGACAGGTGTTTCTTCGCTTGCTTGTGGTTCGGTCTCCACAGTTTCCGAAGTATCTGGTTGGTCGGGTTGGATTTCCGATTTCGTCTGAGGTGATTTCTTCTCTAGGTCGGCGCTTTCAAACCATTCTTGTGTCATGGTGGAACCTCCTTTTTAATGGTCGTTTTCTATCTTTAGACTAGCAGATGAAAGCGTTTTTGTCAACGATTTCTAGATGGAGAAGAGTACTCTTCTTTTGGTAGGTAGATATCTTGGTTGGCTTTTGCAATGAGTAGGTCCTTGACATCGGCTTTTTCCGTTTTATAAGGGTTGGCAAGTTCATTCTCTTTTTGTCCACGATGTTCTTCTTTGGGTTTACGATAGATACCACCATGCTGAGAAGAGATATCTAGATTGATACGGTCGGTCTCTTTCTGGGAGAGAATGAGTTGTAGAGTGGAATGGGCCTCTAGCGCAACCTTGCCGCGAACCTGGATATTTTCAGCATAGATGTGTGCTCCCTCCGTCTTGACCTGACTATCTGTCAATTCGGTATCAAAGATATTGATGATATGAGGTGCCGTTAGTGTGCTGTTCTTGATAGAACTTTCTGTTAGTCTTAAGAGATAGCCTTTTGTTTTGATGGTTGCATTTTCAAGGTTGGCTTGACGAATATTAGTTTGTCCACGATTGGCTGAGACGGTGATAGCTTGCAGCTTTCTTCCTTTAGGTAGGGAGAGAATGACTTCGTCAAAACGGTGAGAATAATTGCTGGCAATACGAAGTAGGCCTTCGATTCCTGAACCTAGAAAGCGATGTTGGGAGGCTTGTTTGTCAGTGACGCTTAGTGTTTTGTCACTCATGCCAGTAGTCAGATCGTGACGACCAGACACGGAAGGATGATAGGTGATGTGGATCTTGTCATCTACCGACTCTGTGATAGTTAGGCTATGTTCCTCAAGGGTCAAATCAAGTTTTTCCACCTCACTTCCGAAGGTCACTTCTTCGATACGATTGTCATAGACGGGGTCTTTTGACATGGCAAGCAAACTTTGAATACCATTGGACTGGGCGCCTGCAACTATCATGATAAAACCAAGAATCGTAGAAACCACGCCAAAAATGAGAAATCCTTTTGTCAATTTACGCATGTCTGTCACCTCTCTTTCCTTTTTTTAGAATCCATTGCACCAAGCGGACGACCAGAAGACCAAAGAAACGAGCTACATAGGAGATGCCTAGTAGAACAAGAGAAGAAGCACCGATAGCAAGCAAACCAGCCCCGAAAATCAAGATAAAGGCAGATTTGGCTTCGACTAGGACACTAAAGCTCTCTACGATAAAGAGTCCGCCTAGTAGGATCCCTGTCACAGAGACGGTAAAGAAGGCTAGAATGACGGAGGCAGCTGCGATAAAAAGCCCGATAATGGTTAAGATAATTGCAATTCCGACAGGGATTCCGATAGGGGCTGCTAGTAAGGCAAGTAGGGCAATGTGTAGCAGTTGGCGGTCATTCTTTTGAGCTGGTGCTTCATTGACTTTCTTGTCTAGGAGGTTAGAGAGGACATCATGAGCCGCTTCTTTTGGTGTTCCTAGGCTTGCAATGAGCTCTTCTTCGCCCTCTGGACCTGCATCGTCAAATAGTTCCTTAAAATAGTCCATGGCTTCGATGCGGTCAGCTTCAGGCAGTTTATGGAGGTAGGTTTCTAACTGAGTCAGATAGTCAGTTCTTGTCATGGCGGATACTCCCTTCTATGATGCCGTTGACGGTGTCGGTATAGAGCGTCCACTCTTCCTTTAGAGTAACGAGTTGCTCTACGCCCCGATTGGTCAAGGAGTAGTATTTGCGCATACGCCCCTGAAACTCTCTAGAGTAGGTGGTCAGAAAGCCACTGGCTTCCAATTTTTTGAGAATGGGATAGAGCGTAGATTCTTTGATATTGGCGATGAGCTTAATGGTTTGACTAATCTCATAACCATAAGAATCCCCCTGCTCCAGTACAGCCAAGATGAGAAACTCGATCAAGGCAGAGGATGTTGGGAAGTACATGGGAAACCTCCTTTATATTATATAAAAATTTTATATATACTCTTTTCAAATATATTGTATCTCAAGTTGAAAGCCCTGTCAAGAAATATGTATAAAAATTTTATATATAAAAAACTCCTAGTAAAAACTAGAAGTTTAGAGGAACTAACATCAGCTATTTCACAGAAATTTATATTTTAAAGATAAGCTAGAATCATGATGTCTAATCTAGGATATGCTTTGAAACAGATTCCTTTCCCATCTAAACCCTTATCTTCCTCATTTATTCCATATCTTTTATCAATTTATACGTCTCCATAAAACGAAGACCTCGGGCTCCCTTACTCGCTGTGATTTCTTCATAGATATCACCCAAGGTGCAGGCAGGTGCTAAAGTCCACAGAGCATAATCTTCTAATATGACCTTACCAATCTTTTCAAATTTATCTAGTAAAAGCCCCAAATCCTTGTGATTAAACCAACAGTCAGTATCAATAGCATACTGTCTATTATTCATCTTGCAAGCAATCTCGCTATTCAAAAAATCCGTCATAGTGGGCTTATTCTTTTGTAGCAACCTTGTAAAGGCTAGGTGATATTCTATTTTTCTCGGACTTTGGTCGAGATCTGAAACAAAACCGACTCCGTATTCATTTTCAAATTGAACCACAAGCACATCTCCTACCTTAAAGTACGGCTCCCTCTTTGTTTTTGCCTTTGGAATTTTAAGAGGTTTCGGATTGACACTTTGTAGCTGAATAGCTAGTTTATCAAGTGCTTTCTGTCTTTGTTTCAATGCTTTGCTGTCAATTTCAAGCCAGAACTTATCCGCTCTTTTTTCGATGATTTTGAGAGTTTTATTTTTTATGTCTTCTGGTAAATGTCCAATCTTCCACAAGGAGTAGGCAAAGGCTGTCCAATAAATCTCAGTATAAAAATCATCTATACAAAAATTATTTTCATCATTTAAAATATCTTCGATTATCTTAGCAATATTTTCGCCATTTTTATATCTTCCCACTATGGTGTTATAAATATCGTAAGCATCATCGCTGTCTATAATCTTTACTCCGTCTATTGCCATGGCAACCTCCTGATCATTCTCGGGTAGTTATTTTACAAAGGGCGAGATTCTCCAGTTCATCACTATCACCGATATAATTATTTCAACACTTATTGTTCATATACATTTATGTATCTCTATCTGAACCTTTATGTGTTTACTATCTGTACTTTTTATCATAAATCGGTGGAAGATTAAAATACCTGTCTTCAATTTTGATTCGGGCACAGAGTAAGCCATCTTGATAGACATAGCCTCCAAATGGAGGGTATTTGTCCAAGCTTTCTAGGATGTCATCAGGCAAGCATCTAAAATCATAATCCCTCAACGCCCCAGCACCAATCAATCTTTCAGTCAGATGTGCCTTGATTTCTTTTTCATATTTTTTGAGAAATGTTTCTCGATCGATTTCAAAGAGAGCCCTATCACCTTCATCCAACTCATAATAGCGGTCGTAGCCTGCAATCCAAGAGATATGAACACACAGTAGAAGTTTTGCTATTTCTGGACAATAACCGATGGCAAACAAATTTTCCCTGTCGACTTGCCGATTTTCTATTGTGATATTTTGTATAAAGCGAGTCATAATAGTCTCCAGTTCAAACATTGACTTAAGCAAACTTTCAATCTAAAAATCCTTTAACTCATCAAAGAAATTCAAAAGATTTTCTTTATCGATATTGAATTCGGCTGGTATTAAATCTAAAATGTCATCAAGTGCAGTATAAATATCTTCTCTCTCGACTGTTTCGATGAAATACTTCCCTTTATCCATTTTATTAAAGCCTTCTGTATAGAGTTTTACCAACTCTGTGGCTCCCTGCATTATTTCATCAGGTGAACTTTCAACGAGCTTTACCATACCAGCTCGAGTCTTTCGATATAAGACTGCCGCTTTCTTGGCATTGGCAGGTGTAATATTCTCTTGTCCGTCCCATGAACGAAATGGGTTGTCCAAGTTTTGCGCCAGCCATTCAGGTTTTCTCGGTTTTGTGATCCAAAGATCAAGTCCTTCTTCCTTGCGCTTTTTATAAAGTTTCTTTGCTACTTTAGCTGCATCTTCAGGTAAACTATTCATCCAAAATCTACGCAAATTCGGAAGGCTATCTGGTCTAGGAATATCTTCTGCTGTAAAACCAAACAAGTCCATCGTTGTCAAGACTTCCAACTCTTTAAACTCTGATAATGTATCAAAATGAAGAAGATTACCCGGTTTTCCCCATAATCTCAACTCCCTCAGTTTTGGATATTCGATCAAAATCTCCTTGATATCAAGCTCGCTTATATTCATAAAATGTAATTTTCCTAAATCTTTTAACCCTTGCAATTTAGGAATAGTTTTCTCAGGTTGTAGAAGTAAATTAGCGCCATTCTCATAAGCCTTTATTTTACAGTCTTTCGTTATCTCACCTAGTAAAATAAGCTCCTCCAAATCATCATTTAGAATAAGCTTCTCTACCCCTGTCATATCGAGGGAAAGCCTATGCGGTGATGTTTTAGAAAAATCCAGTTTTGTTTGGTTATGGTTTTCAAGAACTAGCTCTGTAATAAAAGGAGTTGATTGCAAATACTCATATACATTTTCGTGCCATTTTTTCAATGTCAACTTAGATAAGCAAGGAAAGACCTTTAATTCTAGTGCATCTTCAAAAGGTGTCCACTCGTCATTGAGATGGTGTCTGGAAATGAGATATTCCTTTCCGGCAAAGATGACTTTTTCTTTACTCTTATCCGCTTCCTTAAAGGTATTTCTCTGTTCTTTCGTTATTTCTTGCCATTTCAGCTGTCTGTAGACCTCATAACCGTCTCCCCATGTTGCGTATGAATTTGTACTCTCATCAGTTAAAGGAGTAACATTTCCAACGAAGGTATAATTTGCTGGTACATTCACATCGACATTTGATAGATCTATCCCTCGGTTCCAGTACATAAAGTCCTTATAAAGTGGTTGTAAAGAAGATAATTCCGCCTCTTTCAGAGGCTCTTCTCCCGACCAATCCAATGAAAGAATGACCGCCTGTGGCTTTTGATCATCCTCTTCTATTTTGGTTATCTGACAAGCTGTATATTTTTTTAGATAGTTATTATAAACACAATAGACGTCCCCAGCTTTTGCTAGCATATGTTTCCTCCTCCTTCTGGTTTACAAGTTTGCTATTTGACTATCAGAAACTCACTGGCTTTCTTGTTCGCCTAGAACAGTTAGGTGTCATTGCAAATTTCTATTTCAGATAAAGTTCCGGCTTATCGACCAAGGAACCGTATTTCAATTTTGGCAGTTTCCTTATCTCGTCATATAGCCCTCTAAGCTCCTTGGACGGCTTAAGTGTTAAGTGCTCTATATTTTCAAGATTTAAAATCGGAGTATAATCCTTGCTTTTTAGTATTCCAGCTAAAAAATTAAAATATCTTAATTGCTTCATCTCATTCAAAAAATCAAAAGAATCTACATGGATATTTTTAGGCGCAAAACAATCTCCTTCAATCGACAAACTTTCTAAATTTTTAAGCTTAGTAAGCGGACTATAGTCGTTTATTTTTTGAAAATTTTCCACGGATAAAGCAAGCAAATTGCTTAATTCAGCAATGGGCTCTATACTCTCAACACTGGATCCAGAGCCCAGATGCAAATATTCTAGATTAGTCAGATTCGCAATCTTAGAAATATCTGGATAAACACCCCATTTTATATGTAGTTTTCTAAGATTTTGTTGGGCGCAAACAGCATCAAATAATTCTTGAGGCATCCTGGTACAAAATGTCAGTTCGGTAAATGCTGTCGGATTGTCAGTTAAAAAATCACACCACTCTTGGACAACACGCTTCTTTTCTTTTGCAGTTTTATATTGAGGGGTAAAGCTATCGCCTAATTGAGTGCAGTTGATTGTCAACGTACTTTCTCCCTTGTACTCCGACACTTCAACAATACACTTGCTCTGCAGTTCATCCTGATGGAAGTAATCAAAGCCGTATTCTATTTGTTTATCTGTTAAATATGCCATCTGTATCATTTCTCCTGTCAGTGTTTTATTTGAAGGGAGTCTTTACTGTTTTGCTTGCAGTTGTATGCCCTTAGGCATCTATAAAAGGGCATCTATTTTTCTAGGTTGTTTATATAATTATATCACTTTTCTCCTCACTAACTAGTCTATCAAGTGCAGCTGTCATGATATTGGAAGCGATATTCTGAATAGTCAGTCAACGAAAAAAGCCAGACAGAGTCTAGCTTTGCATTGTTTATAGTTGTGATAGATTTTAGAAAATTAGAGAATCTTATCAGCCCGATCCACCATAAAGAGGGAGATTGTCATGATGATATGGATGACGAGGAGGGCCAGAACAGCTGGGATCCAAGATTGAAACATGTCAAAACTGTAGCCAAAAAAGGCAGGTCCAAAAGCAGCTAAGATGTAGCCCCCTGTTTGTGCCAGACCTGAGAGTTGCGCAGTCTTTTCAGGCGAGCTGGTCTTAAGTGAGAAGCAAACCATGAGGTAGGGGAAGAGGGCACTGCAGGCCGTTCCAATCAAGAGATGGACGACTAACCAGTAGAGGAAATTATTGGCTGGATACAAGAGCATGGCAATTCCTATCATACCAGCGATAGAGATAATTGCTAGCATGATTTGACGGTGGCCATCTGACAAACGAGTGGTCAGACTTGGGATGGTCATGGAAAAAGGAATGCTGATCAGTGAGAAAATAGAAGCGAGGAGAGCCGCATCACTATTAGAAAGACCAGCACTAACAGCCATAGTTGGCAACCAGGTCATGCTTGTATAAAAGAGCAAGGACTGAAGACCGCCAAAGATAATGATAGCCCAGACATCTTTACTTTTTAGAATATTCTCTTTGACTTGCTTTTCTTTTTGGCTTTCTAGGTGGTGGTTGTGGCGATGATTTGGCAACCAGACTAGCAGAGTGACCAGACAGAGAAAGCTGAGAACGAGGATGAGGCCCTTCCAAGAACTAGCTTGGGTGATAGGGACGGATAGATAAGAAGCGATGGCAGTTGAAACCCCCATGGCAGTGACATAGAGAGTTGTTAGGAGACTGATTTTTTGAGGCTGATTGGCCTGGATCATACTTGGGAGGAGTACATTGAAAATGGCGATGCTCGCTCCGATGATCAGAGTTCCTAGATAGAGAAGGGGAAGATTGAAAATCCGAATGACAGAGCCAACAGTTAAGAGGAGGAGACAGTAAGTAAAGAGATGCTCCAGTCCAATCTTTTGTGCCAAGCGGCTCGCAAAAGCAGAGAAAAAAGCAAACATCAAGAGAGGAAGGCTGGTTAAAATCCCAAGAGAGCTGACCTCAACCCCTAGTCCCTGAGCGATATCTCCTAAAATGGTTGGAAGAGCAGTAAAAGGAGAGCGTAAAACAGTCCCGATTAAGACAATTCCTAGAACAAAAAAGAGTGATTGTTTTTTCATGAAAACCTCGATAGGATGATTTTAATAACAGCTTATTTTAAGGTTTTTTTCTTACAATGTCAAGGAGAGGACTGCTAAGAAAGCTAGAACGATTTAACTGAAAATAGAGTGAAAGGGGACGGATTTCTTTACCAGAATTTTTCTTGATTTGAGATAAAAATAGGAAACTAGGAAATTTTGTGATAAAATAGTGGAAGGAAATCTATAAATTGGAGAAAAACTGTGTCTGAAAAGCAAAAAATCAGCGTCTTGATGTCGGTCTATGTAAAGGAAAATCCGACATTTTTGAGAGATGCTATCAAGAGTATTCAAAACCAGACCTTGAAACCAAGTGAGATTGTTCTTGTTGAGGACGGGCCGCTCACGCCCGAACTCTATCAGGTGCTAGATGAAGTGGAAGCGCAGTCAGAGATTCCAGTTAAGCGTTGCCCTTTAGAAGAAAATCAAGGTTTGGGTTTGGCTCTTCGATACGGTGTTTTACAGTGTCAGTACGATATCATCGCTCGCATGGATACAGATGATATAGCGGTAGCTGACCGCTTTGAGAAGCAAGTCCAACTAATGGAGCAGGAAAATCTGGATCTCTTAGGTGGACATATTGCAGAATTTATTGACAATCCTGACGAGATTGTTTCTTACCGTCGTGTCCCAACTCAGCACGCAGACATTGTGGCTTACCAAAGGATGAGAAGTGCTTTTAACCACATGACGGTCATGTTCAAAAAGGATATGGTTCTCAAGGCAGGCAACTATGAAGATGGGCTTTATATGGAGGATGATCTCCTTTGGCTCAATATGATTGCCGCAGGTGCCAAGACTGGAAATCTCGATCAGATCTTGTGTCAGGTTCGTGTCGGTGCAGGGATGTTCGAACGTCGAGGTGGTTTGCGCTACCTCAAACTCTATCGCCAAGCTCGTCAGCGCATGCTTGAAAGAGGGCAAATTTCCTACATGGAATATGCGAAAAGCATTGCCATTCAGGCGATTGTGGCACTTTGTCCAGGTTTTGTACGTCAGTTTATTTTTGTGAAATTATTAAGAAAAAATAAATAGTATTGTAAAAGATAAAGTAGCCAAAAAATGTTATAATGACAGTATATTTATTTGCATTCTTTTAAGAAAGAGTAAATTCCTATGAATAAAAAACTAACAGATTATGTAATTGATCTGGTTGAAATTTTAAATAAACAGCAAAAGCAGGTGTTTTGGGGTGTATTTGACATTATTAGTATGGTGGTTTCCATCATCGTGTCTTACATTCTCTTTTATGGCTTGATTAACCCAGCGCCTGTGGACTATGTTATCTATACTGGTTTGGCTTTCCTCTTCTATCAAATCATGATTGGATTTTGGGGGCTCAATGCGAGTATTAGTCGCTATAGTAAAATCACAGATTTCTTAAAAATCTTTTTTGGTGTAACCGTCAGCAGCATTGTCTCTTACGGACTTTGCTACGCTTTTCTTCCTCTATTTTCTATCCGGTTCATCATACTCTTTATCTTATTGAGTACCTTCCTGATCTTACTCCCTCGTATCACTTGGCAGTTGATTTATTCTAAGCGCAAGCAGGGAAGTGGGGATGGCGAACACCGCCGTACCTTCTTGATTGGTGCTGGTGATGGTGGCGCCCTCTTTATGAACAGCTACCAACATCCGACTAGCGACCTTGAGCTAGTAGGGATTTTGGACAATGATGAAAAGAAAAAAGGGCAAAAGCTTGGTGGAATCCCAGTTTTGGGTTCTTATGATAATCTGCCTGAATTGGCCAAACGCCACCAAATCGAGCGCGTCATCGTGGCCATCCCTTCGCTTGACCCGTCAGAGTACGAACGTATCTTGCAGATGTGTAATAAACTAGGTATCAAATGTTACAAGATGCCCAAGGTTGAAACAGTTGTTCAGGGACTTCACCAACCAGGTAGTGGTTTCCAGAAAATTGATATCACAGACCTTTTGGGGCGTCAGGAAATTCGTCTCGACGAATCCCGTCTTGGTGCAGAGCTTACAGGCAAGACCATCTTGGTGACAGGAGCTGGCGGTTCGATTGGTTCAGAGATTTGTCGTCAGGTTAGCCGCTTCAATCCTGAACGCGTGATTTTGCTGGGGCATGGTGAAAACTCAATCTATCTCGTTTATCATGAATTGATCCGTACATTTCAAGGAATTGATTATGTTCCTGTTATTGCAGATATTCAGGACTATGACCGTCTTCTACAAGTGTTTGAACAGTACAAACCAGCCATTGTCTACCATGCTGCAGCCCACAAACACGTTCCGATGATGGAACGCAATCCAAAAGAAGCCTTCAAGAACAATATCCTCGGAACCTACAATGTTGCCAAGGCTGTTGATGCAGCCAAAGTACCTAAGATGGTCATGATTTCGACTGACAAGGCGGTCAATCCACCGAATGTTATGGGCGCAACCAAGCGCGTGGCAGAATTGATTGTCACTGGCTTTAACCAACGTAGCAAATCAACCTACTGTGCGGTCCGTTTTGGGAATGTTCTCGGTAGCCGTGGTAGCGTGATTCCTGTCTTTGAACGCCAGATTGCTGAAGGTGGCCCTGTAACGGTCACAGACTTCCGCATGACACGTTACTTCATGACTATTCCAGAGGCTAGCCGTCTAGTAATCCATGCTGGCGCTTATGCCAAGGACGGAGAAGTCTTTATCCTTGATATGGGCAAACCAGTCAAGATCTACGACTTAGCTAAGAAAATGGTGCTTCTAAGCGGGCACACAGAAAGCGAAATTCCAATCGTTGAGGTCGGTATTCGTCCGGGTGAAAAACTCTATGAGGAACTCTTGGTTTCGACCGAATTGGTTGATAACCAAGTTATGGACAAGATTTTCGTTGGTAAGGTAAATGTCATGCCACTAGAAGCCATCAATCAGAAAATTGAGGAGTTCCGTTCACTCAGTGGAGATGAGCTTAAAGAAGCGATCATTTCCTTTGCAAATGAAACAACTCATATTGAGTAAGAGTGACTCATACAATTAATCATAAATCAAAGACCAAGGTTTTGTATAGACAGAACCTTGGTCTTTTTACTCTGTAGTTTGAAGCTATTAGCTTGTTATAGCTGACTGATGATATCATCGATTGTATGGGCAATCCAGTCGGGTTGATAGCTGAGTAAATCAGCCTCTTCTCCAAATCCCCAAGTGACAGCAAACTTTTTAATGCCAGTTTCTTGGGCTCCAATCATATCAAACTTGGTGTCGCCAATGATGAGGACTTGATCTGCAGGGAGTTGATGCGTTTGCAAGGCATAACGGATGACATCCGCCTTGTGTGGTGTTTCAGGACTAGAACCATAAATGCCATCAAAGAAATGATGAATTCCCAGATTTTTAGTCATATCATGAGCAGTAGGAGTATTCTTTGTAGTGGTGATGTAGAGAGGATAGGTTTGTGAGAGTTCTTGAAGCAATTCCGTTATTTTGGGGAAGAGCTGTGCTTCGTGGATCCCTTTTTTCTTGTAGTAAGAGCGATAGATTTGAACGGCTTCCGAGATTTGCTCCTTTATGAGACAAGTGGCAAAACTAGTTTCAAGCGGTGGACCCATGAAACCACGAATGGTTTTAGCATCAGGAGTCGGAACTCCCAGTTGTTCAAAGGTATGAGTAAAGGAATTGTGGATCCCGATAGAACTGTCAACCAGGGTTCCGTCTAGATCAAAAAAGATGGCTGAGATTGATGACATAGTTTCTCCTATTAGATAAGGTTATTCTCCGAAGATTTCTTTTTGTAGGCGACGGCCAGTAGGGGTGGCAGCGAGTCCACCTTCAGCCGTTTCTCGGAAGGCAGTTGGGAGGCTCGATCCGACTTGATACATGGCATCGATGACTTCGTCAACAGGAATTTTAGACTCGATACCTGCCAAGGCCATATCAGCCGCGATAAAGGCAAAGCTGGCTCCCATGGCATTGCGCTTGACACAGGGAACCTCGACCAAACCAGCGACGGGGTCACAGATGAGACCTAGCATATTTTTAATGACAAAAGCGATGGCTTGGCTAGCTTGATAGGGCGTTCCACCTGCAGCCAAGGTTAAGGCTGCGGCACTCATGGCAGAGGCAGAGCCAACTTCGGCCTGGCAGCCACCTTCAGCACCTGAAATAGAAGCGTTGTTTGCGATAACCAATCCAAAGGCACCCGCAGCAAAGAGGAAATCCAGCTGTTCTTCGTGGCTGAGGTCAAGTTTTTGAATAGCTGCAGTAAGAACGGCAGGCAGACAGCCAGCACTTCCTGCGGTTGGAGTGGCGCAGACCAAGCCCATTTTAGCGTTGTGTTCATTGACCGCGATGGCATTTCGGGCAGCTGATAGGATGGTAAAGTCCGACAAGGCCTTGCCACTTTTGAGATGGCGATCTAGCTTAGCCGCATCTCCACCCGTTAGGCCACTGCGGGATTTGTTTTCACTAAGGCCAAGCTCGACAGAGGCTTTCATGACTTCTAGATTGCGCTCCATGAGGAGGAGAACTTCTGCACGTTCCCGGCCGGTCAGTTCATATTCTGTCGCGATCATGAGTTCTGCGACATTTCCTTGGAAGTCTAGATCTGCTTGCTCAACCAATTCTTTGATAGAATAAAACATGTTTCCTCCTACTTAAAGAAATTGACATT
>CAUVUZ010000024.1:0-19610 GCA_963555095.1 uncultured Streptococcus sp.
TGGTTGACGGTCTAGCCATGGGCAAATCCTTGCTCAATATGTTTTCCTATACGGCTGCCTTTTCAGTTGCTGCAGCTATGGGAGGTGCGAGTGAGACGACTTCTGTCGACTTGGCCAAACGGTCCAGAGAGTTGTCAGAAGCCCATTTTCAGGCAAATGGACTCAGCCTAGACAATCATCGCTTTATCGTCATGGATGTCTTTGAATACTTCAAGTACGCTAAGCGAAAAGGCTTGACTTATGATGTGATTGTCCTTGATCCGCCGAGCTTTGCCCGCAATAAAAAACAAACATTTTCTGTAGCTAAGGACTATCACAAGTTGATTTCCCAGAGTTTAGAGATTTTAAATCCGGGAGGCATTATCATTGCCAGTACCAATGCTGCCAATGTTTCCCGCCAGAAATTTACAGAACAAATTGATAAAGGTTTTGCAGGAAGAAGGTATCAGATTTTAAACCAATATGGTCTTCCTGCAGACTTTGCCTATAATAAAAAAGATGAAAGCAGTAATTACCTCAAGGTGATTAGTATGAAGGTTAGTAAATGAAATTAGTCGTCTCAGTAATGCCAAGAAGTTTAGAAGAAGCGCAAGAACTGGATGCCACTAGGTATGAAGATGCCGATATCATTGAGTGGCGTGCAGACTTTCTTGCCAAGGACGCTATTTTACAGGTAGCACCCGCTATCTTTGAGAAATTTGCAGGACGCGAACTGGTCTTTACCCTTCGGACTCGCGCTGAGGGAGGAGAAATCGAACTTTCCTCAGAAGAGTATGTTCAAATCATCAAGGAAGTGACCCAACTCTACCAACCAGACTATGTGGATTTTGAGTATTTCAGCCACAAGGATGTTTTTGAGGAAATGTTGGATTTTCCAAATCTTATTTTGAGTTATCACAATTTCCAAGAAACACCTGAAAACATGATGGAAATCTTGTCTGAATTGACCAGCTTGACTCCAAAAGTAGTGAAGGTATCGGTAATGGCAAATACAGCTCAGGATGTTTTGGATCTGATGAATTATACGCGAGGTTTCAAGACACTCAATCCTGAGCAAGAGTACGTGACTATTTCCATGGGGAAAATTGGTAAGGTTTCGCGTATCACTTCAGATGTGACAGGTTCTAGCTGGTCTTTTGCTAGCATGGATGCGGCCAGTGCACCAGGTCAGATTTCTCTATCAAGTATGAAGAAAATCAGGGAGATTTTGGATGAAGCTTGATGGCTATACACGTTTAGCTGCAGTTGTTGCAAATCCCATCAGACACTCTATTTCACCCTTCATCCACAATAGGGCCTTTGAGTCGACAGCTACCAATGGTGTCTATGTGGCTTGGGAGATTGAAGCGGGTGACTTGGCAGAAACAGTCGCCAATATTCGCCGTTACCAGATGTTTGGCATCAACCTGTCTATGCCTTACAAGGAGCAAGTGATTCCTTATCTGGATGAGTTGAGTGATGAGGCTCGTTTGATTGGGGCGGTCAATACTGTTGTCAATCATAATGGTACTTTAATTGGATATAATACAGATGGCAAGGGATTCTTTAAGAGCTTGCCTTCTTTTACAATCTCGGATAAGAAAATGACCATTCTGGGCGCAGGTGGTGCGGCCAAATCAATCTTGGCGCAAGCCATTTTGGATGGCGTCAGTCAGATTTCAGTCTTTGTGCGTTCAGCTTCTATGGAAAAAACAAGACCTTATCTAGACAAGTTGCAGGAGCAAACAGGTTTTAAAGTGGACTTGTATGCTTTAGAAGATGTTTCTGTACTGCAATCAAGGATTGCCGATTCGCACTTACTAGTCAATGCCACCAGTGTGGGCATGGATGGCAAATCATCCCCAGTTCCTGAAAGCATAGTCTTGCCAGAAACTCTCCTAGTCGCAGATATCATTTACCAACCTTTTGAGACGCCATTTTTGAAATGGGCTAGAAGTCAGGGTAATCCAGCCGTCAATGGTCTGGGGATGTTGCTCTATCAAGCTGCTGAGGCTTTTCAACTGTGGACAGGTAAAGAAATGCCAACAGATGAGATTTGGCAGTCCTTAACAGAAAAATACCAATAATGAAAAGGAGACCCTACTATGAAAATCAGAATCGATATTCCGCATCATCCCTATGATATTCAGATTGAAAAAGGTTGTCTATCGCAAGCAGGTCAGTGGTTGCGAGAACTCTGGCAACCTCAAAAGGTAGTCATTGTGACAGATAACCATGTAGCTTCTCTCTATGCAGAGAAGGTCAAACTCAGCCTAGAAGATGCTGGTTTTCAGGTAGCTGTTTTTGACTTTTTAGAAGGCGAAGAACGAAAAAATTTAACAACTGTTCAGAAGGTCTATGAATTTTTAGTTAAGCAGGGGCTGACTCGTAGCGATGGAATCGTGGCTCTTGGTGGTGGTGTCGTTGGGGACTTGGCTGGTTTTGTGGCCTCTACCTATATGCGGGGCATTCACTTTGTTCAGATTCCGACTAGTTTGACGGCCCAGGTTGATTCTTCTATCGGTGGAAAGACGGGTGTCAATACTCCTTTTGCTAAAAATATGGTGGGAACTTTTGCACAACCAGATGGGGTTCTGATTGACCCGCTTGTCCTTGAAACACTCGGAAAAAGAGAGTTGATTGAAGGGATGGGTGAGGTTATCAAGTACGGCTTGATTGAGGATCCAGAACTGTGGGCTCTCTTAACGGAACTAGATGGTTCTGTAGAGAGCATACTTGAACATGCAGAGACTTTGATTGAACATTCTTGTCAGGTGAAGCGCAAGATGGTGGTTGAGGATGAGTTAGATAATAGTGTTCGCCTTTACCTCAATTTTGGGCACACTATTGGCCATGCTATTGAAGCGACTGCTGGTTATGGCAAGGTCATGCATGGAGAGGCTGTGGCCATGGGTATGGTACAGATTTCCAAGGTTGCTGAGGAAAAAGGCCTCATGCCAGAAGGAATAACCCAGTCCATTACAGAGATGTGTCAGAAATTTGGCTTGCCTGTCAACTATGAAAACTGGGATGTTGACAAGCTTTATCAGGCACTTACTCATGACAAGAAAGCGCGTGGCAACACCTTGAAATTAGTCTTGGTACCAGAGCTTGGTTCAGCGACAATTCACCCAGTTTTTCTGGAAGAGATGAAAGACTACTTGGTAAAATAAGGAGAGTGTATGAGATATTTAACTGCAGGAGAATCGCACGGCCCCCGTCTGACGGCTATCATTGAGGGAATTCCAGCTGGACTTCCTTTGACAGCTGAGGATATTAATGGGGATCTTAAACGCCGTCAGGGCGGCTACGGTCGTGGTGGTCGTATGAAGATTGAGAGTGACCAGGTTGTCTTTACATCGGGCGTTCGCCACGGGAAGACGACAGGGACTCCCATTACCATGGATGTCATTAACAAAGACCACCAAAAATGGCTGGACATCATGTCTGCAGAAGACATCGAAGACCGCCTCAAAAGCAAGCGAAAAATCACCCATCCACGTCCAGGTCATGCTGACTTGGTGGGGGGAATCAAGTACCGTTTTGATGACTTGCGAAATTCTTTGGAGCGTTCATCAGCTCGTGAAACAACTATGCGGGTGGCAGTCGGGGCAGTAGCTAAATGTCTCTTAGCTGAGCTGGATATAGAGATTGCCAACCATGTCGTGGTCTTTGGTGGCAAGGAAATCGATGTACCTGAAAATCTGACAGTTGCGGAGATTAAGGAACGAGCTGCCCAGTCTGAAGTTTCTATTGTCAACCAAGACCGTGAACAAGAAATCAAGGACTATATTGACCAAATCAAACGTGACGGCGATACCATCGGTGGGGTTGTCGAAACGGTCGTTGGAGGTGTTCCAGTCGGCCTCGGTTCCTATGTTCAATGGGACAGAAAATTGGATGCGCGATTGGCCCAAGCAGTTGTCTCTATCAATGCCTTTAAAGGGGTGGAATTTGGTCTTGGCTTTGAAGCTGGTTACCGTAAAGGAAGCCAAGTTATGGACGAAATTCTCTGGTCTAAAGAAGACGGCTATACTCGCCGTACCAACAATCTGGGTGGCTTTGAAGGTGGCATGACCAATGGACAACCAATCGTTGTTCGTGGCGTTATGAAACCCATTCCAACACTCTACAAACCTCTCATGAGTGTGGATATCGAAACCCACGAACCTTACAAGGCAACCGTGGAGAGAAGTGATCCGACCGCCCTTCCAGCAGCTGGTGTAGTCATGGAAGCCGTTGTAGCAACGGTTCTGGCACAAGAAATCCTTGAAAAATTCTCATCAGATAATCTAGAAGAATTAAAAGAGGCAGTTGCTAAGCACCGAGACTATACAAAGAACTATTAAGGAGTCCTTATGGCAAAAACAGTCTATATCGCAGGTCTCGGTTTGATTGGTGCTTCGATGGCGCTCGGTATCAAGCGTGATCATCCGGATTATGAAATTTTAGGTTATAATCGCAGTCAGGCTTCTAGAGATATCGCTTTGAAAGAAGGTATGATTGACCGTGCGACGGATGATTTTGCCAGTTTTGCTCCTCTGGCAGATGTCATCATTCTGACCTTACCAATCAAGCAGACCATTGCTTTTATTAAGGAGCTGGCAGATTTAGACTTGAAAGAAGGCGTCATTATCTCGGATGCGGGCTCGACCAAGTCAGCCATTGTGGAAGCAGCGGAGCAGTATTTAGCTGGCAAGCCTGTTCGCTTTGTCGGGGCTCATCCAATGGCTGGTAGCCACAAAACAGGGGCTGCCTCTGCAGATGTCAATCTCTTTGAAAATGCCTACTATATCTTCACACCTTCGAGCCTGACAAGTCCTGACACACTTGAGGAAATGAAGGATCTGCTTTCAGGACTTCATGCTCGTTTTATCGTGATCGATGCCAAGGAACATGATCGGGTGACTTCTCAGATTAGCCATTTTCCACATATTCTGGCTTCCAGCCTCATGGAGCAGACAGCAGTTTATGCTCAAGAACATGAGATGGCAAGACGCTTTGCGGCGGGTGGTTTTCGAGATATGACTCGGATTGCGGAGAGTGAGCCAGGTATGTGGACTTCTATTCTCTTGTCTAATCGTGAGACCATTCTAGAGCGAATTGCGGATTTCAAGGAACGCTTAGATGAGGTTGGACAAGCCATCAGTAAGGGAGATGAAGAGCAGATTTGGAATTTTTTCAACCAAGCGCGTGAGCAACGACAGGCTATGGAAATCCATAAGCGTGGTGGTGTGGATAGCTCTTACGACCTCTATGTCGACGTTCCCGATGAAGAAGATGTCATCTTGCGAATTTTGGAATTGCTACGAGGAACTTCCTTGGTCAACATTCACATCAACGAAGAAAACCGTGAGGATATTCACGGGATTCTACAAATTTCCTTTAAAAATGCTCAGGATATGGACCGAGCTGAACGCTTAATTACAGAAAATACAGACTATACAGTCGTCATCAAATAAGGAGAAAATCATGTCAAATATTTACGATAGTGCAAATGAACTCAGTCGCGGATTACGCGAATTACCAGAATACAAGGCGGTTAAGGCAGCAAAAGATGCCATCCAAGCTGATGAACAAGCTAGCAAGATTTTTGCAGACTATATCGCCTTCCAGCAAGAAATCCAAGTCATGGCGCAGACTGGACAAATGCCAGACGCTTCTTTCCAAGAAAAGATGCAGTCTTTCAGTAAGCAAATCCAAGAGAACGCTCTTTTGTCAGATTTCTTTGCCAAACAGCAACAATTATCTATTTACCTTTCAGACATTGAAAAAATTGTCTTTGAACCTGTTTCAGAATTATTGAAATAGTATTTTATCTGTATAAAAGCCAGAAATTTCAGGAATTTCTGGCTTTTTTGTGATAAAATAAGAAAAAGTATTGCAAGTATGAGGTCAACTATGAAATTAAAAACAAACATTCGCCACTTACATGGCAGTATCCGGGTTCCAGGTGACAAGTCTATCAGCCACCGTTCGATTATTTTTGGAAGTTTGGCTGAGGGCGAGACCAAGGTTTATGATATTCTGCGTGGAGAGGATGTGCTTTCAACCATGCAGGTCTTTCGTGACCTTGGTGTTAAAATTGAGGATAAAGACGGGGTTATTACCATTCAAGGTGTTGGAATGGATGGCTTAAAAACTCCGCAAAACGCCTTGGATATGGGGAATTCTGGAACCTCGATTCGTCTGATTTCAGGTGTACTTGCTGGTACAGACTTCGAAGTAGAGATGTTTGGAGATGATAGTCTTTCTAAACGCCCTATGGACCGTGTGACGATTCCATTGAAAAAAATGGGTGTCAGCATTTCAGGGCAAACTGAGCGAGACTTGCCTCCTCTTCGCTTAAAAGGAACGAAAAAACTTACACCTATTCACTATGAGTTGCCAATCGCCTCTGCTCAAGTCAAGTCTGCCTTGATATTTGCAGCCTTGCAAGCTCAGGGGGAGTCCGTTATTCTCGAGAAAGAATGTACTCGTAACCACACCGAAGATATGCTACAGCAATTTGGTGGCCATTTAAGTGTGGATGGCAAGAAAATCACAGTTCAAGGACCACAAAAACTGATCGGACAAAAGGTAGTTGTTCCAGGAGATATTTCCAGTGCAGCCTTTTGGTTGGTCGCAGGTTTGATTGTGCCAGATTCTCGTGTGGTGCTGCAGAATGTGGGCATTAACGAAACGCGTACAGGTATTATTGATGTCATTCGCACCATGGGTGGAAAATTGGAAATGACAGAAATTGACCCAGTTGCTAAATCTGCAACCCTGACTGTTGAGACTTCAGACCTGAAAGGAACAGAGATTGGTGGATCCTTGATTCCCCGATTGATTGATGAATTACCCATTATTGCCCTTTTAGCGACACAAGCACAAGGTACAACGGTCATTAAGGATGCTGAAGAACTCAAGGTCAAGGAAACCGACCGCATTCAAGTTGTGGCAGACGCCCTAAATAGCATGGGAGCAGATATTACTCCTACAGCAGATGGAATGATTATCAAAGGGAAATCAAGACTTCATGGCGCTAGAGTCAATACGTTTGGTGACCATCGAATTGGAATGATGACAGCTACTGCAGCCCTCTTGGTTGCGAATGGAGAAGTGGAACTTGATCGTGCTGAAGCCATCAATACCAGCTATCCTAGCTTCTTTGATGATTTGGAGACTTTGATTCATGGCTAAGGTCTTACTCGGATTTATGGGGGCAGGCAAGTCGACAATCGCTAGAGGATTGGACCCAGACTACATCGATATGGATGCCTTAATCGAGGAACGTTTGGGCATGTCCATTGCGGATTTCTTCGCTGAAAAAGGAGAAGTGGCCTTTCGTCAAGTAGAGTCAGAAGTGCTAGTTGCCTTATTAAAAACGGACCGAGTTGTGTCAACTGGCGGAGGAGTTGTCATCTCTCAGAGAAATCGCGACTTGCTCAAGAAAAATGCTGATAATATCTATCTAAAAGCCGACTTTGAAACTCTTTATCAACGTATCTCGGCTGATAAGGACAATCAGCGCCCGCTCTTTCTTAACAAAAGCAAGGAAGAGCTAGCCAGAATTTTCCAAGAAAGACAGGCCTGGTATGAGGAAGTAGCTGGTCGTGTTCTGGATGTGACCAAGCTAAGCCCAGAGGAAATTATAGAGGAACTGAGATGAAAATTGCCTATCTAGGTCCCAAGGGATCTTTTTCGCATCATGTTGTGCAGACAGCGTTTCCCAAAGAGAAATTGCAGGCTTTTGCCAATATCACAGATGTCATCAAGGCCTATGAACAGGGCTTGGTGGACTATTCAGTGGTGCCAGTTGAAAACTCCATTGAGGGGAGTGTGCATGAAACCTTGGATTACCTTTTTCACCAGGCTCGCATCCAAGCAGTTGCAGAAATCGTTCAGCCCATTCATCAGCAGCTGATGGTAGTTCCAGGTCAGTCAAAAATTGAGAAGATTTTTTCTCATCCTCAGGCTTTGGCTCAAGGAAAGAAATTCATAGAGGAGCATTATCCAGAAGCCCAGCTTGAAGTGACGGCAAGCACAGCCTATGCAGCTCGCTTTATTGCTGAACATCCAGACCAACCTTTTGCGGCTATTGCCCCTAGAAACTCTGCTGCAGAGTATGGTTTGGAGCTGATAGCAGAAGATATCCAAGAAATGGAAGCTAATTTCACTCGTTTTTGGGTTTTAGGATCCGAGATTCCCACTATCCCTTTGCAGTCACAAACTGAAAAAATGAGTTTGGCCATAACCTTACCAGACAATCTTCCTGGTGCCCTCTATAAGGCTCTTTCGACCTTTGCTTGGAGAGGGATTGACTTAACAAAGATTGAGAGTCGCCCCCTTAAAACAGCCTTGGGAGAATACTTTTTCATTATCGATGTAGACTATAGTGACAAAGAGCTGGTTCATTTTGCCAGACAAGAACTAGAAGCAATTGGAATCCAGTACAAGATACTGGGAACCTACCCTATTTTCACCATAAGGGACCTAGGAAAGGAGAGCCTATGAGCAAAGAAAGCCCTTTAAGTCATCATGAGCAGTTACGCTATGATTACCTTTTTAAGAATATTCATTACCTAAATGACAGAGAAAAGAGAGAATTTGACTATCTGAAAAGAAAAATGGACGGTGGATTTCCCTCTAATGAAGGTGAAAGGGAAAAAAATCTAGGGAAGGACATTGGGATTCCACAGTATTCCAATCAAAGTCGCTCGAATAGACATCAGAAATTTCCCTCTCTTCCAAAAGTGAAAAAGAAGAAACCAAGAAGGTTTTTTAAACGAGTTCTAATTTGGCTTTTACTGTTGATAACCTGTGTGGCTGCGGGCATGATTATTATGTTTCTTCGAGGTTTCCAGTCGGCAACTACTAGCAATAAGCCAGCTGATGCAAAAGCGGCACAAGTACAGGTGTTTAATGGTCAAGATACTAAAGACGGGGTGAATATCCTAATAATGGGGACAGATGGCCGTATTGGTCAAAATAGTGCAGAAACTCGCACAGACACGATTATGGTGTTGAATGTTAGTGGTTCGGATAAGAAAATCAAGCTAGTCAGCTTCATGCGTGACAACCTAGTCTATATTGATGGCTACAGCCAGATTGTGAATGGCAAGAAACAAACGGATAATAAACTCAACGTAGCCTATGAACTTGGGGAGCAGGAGGGGCAAAAAGGAGCAGAAATGGTTCGCAAGGTTCTAAAAGATAACTTTGATTTGGACATTAAGTACTATGCCCTAGTGGATTTCCAAGCCTTTGCAACTGCCATTGATACGTTATTTCCTGATGGAGTGACTATAGACGCTAAGTTTTCAACGTTAAATGGCCAGCCTCTAACAGAAGCTACAGTTGGAGATGACCTACATGCAACAGAAACCGAATCACCAACTCAAACTATTAAAGTTGGGAAACAGCAGATGAATGGCTCGACCTTGCTCAACTATGCCCGCTTCCGTGATGATGATGAGGGAGACTATGGCCGTACCAAACGTCAGCAGCAAGTCATGTCAGCTGTTCTTGAGCAAATCAAGGATCCAACCAAACTCTTTACAGGATCAGAGGCACTTGGAAAAGTATTTGGAATGACTTCTACCAACCTACCATATACCTTCTTACTGACCAATGGCTTATCAGTTATCGAAGGTGCACAGAATGGTATCGAAAGACTCACAGTGCCAGAACTTGGCGATTGGGTAGATGCTTATGATGTCTACGGAGGACAAGGTCTACTTGTCGACCAGAACAAATACCGGACTAAACTCGCCCAAATGGGAATGAGATAAGATGTAAATAAATAAAAATCAAAGCTTCATTCACCAGTAAAAATGGTGGATTGGGCTTTGATTTTTTACGGTATCTGATGGATTTTTAAGGCTTTTTTATGGTATAATAAAACGATATAACTCGTTATTGGACAGAAGAGGAGAGACATGAGTGATTTGAAAGCGATTCAGGCTCGTAGTCTGGAAATGGCTGAATATTTCGTCGCATTTTGTAAAGAACATAATTTGTTGTGCTATCTCTGTGGTGGTGGGGCTATTGGTGCCCTTCGCAACAAGGGCTTCATTCCTTGGGATGATGACCTAGATTTTTTCATGCCTCGCAAGGACTATGAAAAGTTAGCCGAACTATGGCCTCGTTATGCAGATGAGCGTTATTTCTTGTCAAAGAGTCACAAGGACTTTGTAGACCGTAACCTTTTTATTACTATACGTGATAAAGAAACAACTTGTATCAAGCCTTATCAGAAGGATTTGGATTTGCCACATGGTTTGGCTTTGGACGTTTTGCCTTTAGATTATTATCCTAAAAATCCAGCTGAGCGTAAGAAACAGGTTCGTTGGGCCTTGATCTATTCCCTTTTTTGTGCCCAAACTGTTCCAGAAAAACATGGTGCAGTCATGAAATGGGGAAGTCGTATCTTACTCGGTTTGACTCCCAAATCTCTACGTTATCGCATTTGGAAAAAGGCTGAAAAAGAAATGACCAAGTATGGTCTGGCTGAGAGCGATGGAATCACGGAATTATGCTCAGGTCCTGGCTACATGCGAAACAAATATCCAATCGCATCCTTTGAGGACAATCTCTTCTTGCCATTTGAAGGAACTGAGATGCCCATTCCAGTTGGTTATGATGCCTATCTCAGCACTGCTTTTGGAGATTATATGACACCGCCACCAGCAGACAAGCAGGTACCACATCATGATGCCATTATAGCAGACATGGACAAGAGCTACACAGAGTACAAGGGAGAATATGGAGCATGATGGGAGAAAAAATAAGCGTTATCGTTCCAGTCTACAATGTAGAAACCTATCTGGAGCGATGTGTGGAGTCAATTCTTCAACAGACTTATGCCCATTTTGAGTTAATCCTAATCAATGATGGCTCTACCGATTCCAGCGGAATGATCTGTGAGAATTTAGCCTCTCGGCATGAGAATATCAAGGTCTATCATCTAGAAAATGCTGGAGTCTCAAATGCGAGAAATACGGGAATCAAGCTGGCGACGGGTGCTTGGATCACCTTTATTGATAGCGATGATTTCGTTACTAAAGATTATCTAGCTACTTTAGCTAGTGCGGCTGAGGGGGGAAATGTAGGATTTGTAATTGCTCCTCTGCACCATATCAAAAACGGCATTGTAACAGACCTACCTTCACATTCTGGAAAAACAGAACTCTGGTCAACAGAAGAAACCATGAAGGAACTACTGATGACTACCAGAACGTCATTTTTTCCAGTCGCAAAACTGTTTAAGAGAGACCTGCTTGTGGATGAAAAGTTTAATACAAATTATCACCTAGCTGAAGATGCCTTATTTCTAACTGAATTGCTACTAAAGACAAGATGCAGTAGCGTATTTATTGACAAACCTGTTTATTATTATGATCATCGTGAGGGAAGTGCAACAACATCTGTTAACCAGCATGTATTTGACACGATAGAAGTTTATAAGCAAATAATTGCTCAAGTTTCACAAGTCTTTCCTAATTTAAAATATGAATTAAAAAATAGAGAATGTTGGTCGTACATCACAGTTTACGATAAAATTATCTTTACTTCATCTGAAGAGTACCAAAAGGAGAAAGCTGAGTTGAGGACTTGGATTGTTCAGCATCGACGCGAAATATGGAAGGATGCTTATTTCACTACTTTTCGCAAGGTAGCGATCCTTTCACTTGTCATTTCTCCATGGCTATATAAGAAAATTGTTGGATTAAAAAACTAATATCATGAGAAGGAGTTGAAAATGAATTTTTCAAAAATGGATGAATACTTTGAAAAATCAAAACTATGGATTGCGTATCTATTTGTTTTCATTTCGATTTTAAGTATGAGTTCACTGGTTTATAAGATAGCAAATCCCCTCTACAAGGGATTATCAGCGATTGTCGTGCTTTATATTTGCTATACTTTATTGTTTAAGTGGAAAGAAATCACAGCAGATCGTAAATTTCTATCCTTATTTGGACTCTTAGCTGGAAGTCATCTGCTATCAGCTGTTTTCAATCGCTCTGGACATCTGATTGGAAATGTGATTGAAATCCTCTTCATGGTAACCTATGTTTTATTATTTACTATGTTACAATCAGGGCAACTTAAAAAATTATTTGACTGGGTTACCTATACTATTCAAATCATTTCTTTTTCTTCCGCAATCTTTGCATTTGGTTTATTGGTAAGTAGAGTCCTTATCCTATTTAAAATTGGCGAGCAATCTTATTATTATGGTGTCATGAATGGACGTCTATGGGGAATTGTTAATCCTAATGCTAGTGCGATATTTTCATACATTAGCATTATTTTGGCTATGTATTTGATCCATAAAGGAAGTAAATATTCTGTTTATCTAAAACTGAACAATGTGATTCAGTTAGTTTACTTCGCTACGATGCAAAGTCGAGGAGCCTTACTTTCTTTACTCCTCATGGTTGGACTCTATAGTTTCTTTGCCACTAGAGGAAGTATCGTTAAACGATTTCTTACTTTTATAGTTGCTGGTTTGCTGATTACTGCAACCAACATTGGATTAAGCTATGCAACCTCAATCTATATCGCATCTGAAACTGCGACTGTTTTTGACTTAAACAAAGGACAATCCTATGCTGAAACAGATTCGTCCGTCACTAAGAAGAACGGTGAACTCCATCTGATCGAAACAACACCAAGTGGTAGAACCTATATCTGGAAAAATGCCATCAAGATGGGAAGTGCCAAACCAATTTTTGGTTATGGTGTACGGAATGTTCCAGATTACTATACAGAATATTTCAGTAAATTTGAGATTCAAAACTCCCTTATTGGTGGGAATTTCCATAACATTTTTGTGACCATATTTGTCAGTTCGGGAGTTCTAGGCTTGGTATCCTTCCTTCTTATATTAGGTTATGTCATCAAGCGCTTTTTAACTTATTTGATTGTGTCCAAGAAAAATACTGACAAATTGATTATGATTCTTTTCTTCGGTATCTTGTTTGGTCAGTTGTTTGAAAGTCAGATCATGTACTCTACCAACTTTATCAATATCATCTTTTGGTTGGCAATCGGTTATGGACTAGTGGTTTGTAAACGGGATGAAGGAGTTCGGTATCAAGAAGTAACAGATGTCAGTGAAATTCAACAGATGGAACTTGGAATCATGGAGTACATTCATGAGGTTTGTCAGAAAATTGGTGTCAAGTATTTCTTAGCATATGGAAGTCTAATTGGTGCTGTTCGCCATCAAGGATTTATCCCTTGGGATGATGACATGGATATCTGCATGTTACGAGAAGATTATGAAAAGTTGCAAGACTACCTCATCGCTCATCCTGATGAACGTTATGAAGTCATGTCTTATAAAAATAATCTCAACTACGTCTATCCCTTCATGAAAGTGCAGGATAACCATACCTACTTGCTAGAAGAGGATGTTCGAATAGATTCCAATATGGGAATCTATGTAGACATTTTCCCTGTGGATGGTTACGAAGATGACGCGGATTTTAAAAACAAGATGACGAAGCTCATAAAGAAACGTCAATTGAGTTGTTACACTTTTAAAGGAATTACCAACACGAAAAGTCTACTAAATTCTTTAATTCGTTATATTTCTGTTGTCGTTTTCTATTTTACAAATACGAATAAGTATGTTGAGCAAATTGATGAGCTTGCTAAATCTAGAGCAGTTGCTGACTACGAGCAAGTTGACTATTTGATTTACAAGGATATGAATAAGCCAGTTTGGAAACGTGAGTGGTTAGAACAAGTGATTGTGGGAACATTTGAAGGTAAGGAATTTATGATTCCAAAACACTACCATGAAATTTTGACCTCTGACTACGGAGATTACATGCAATTGCCCCCTCTTGAACAAAGAGTATCTCACCATGATTTTAAACTGTGGAAAATCACTAAAAGTTCTAAGTAAGCAAATCGCAGTTAAAAATCGTTTAAAAAATTAGTCGAAATTAGGAGAATAGAAAGTATGTCTGAGAGAGTTTTAAGTCTTGAAGAAATAAAACAAGTGGAGTTGGATATTTTAAAGTATCTACATGAACTATGTGAAAAGTATCAGATTAAATATTTTATTGATTTTGGAACCTTACTAGGAGCTGTCCGCCATAAAGGATTTATCCCTTGGGATGATGATACAGATATTTCCTTAGCGCGAGATGAATTTGAAAAGCTTTATCAGGTTTTAAAAAATGAGAATCATCCCTACTACAAATTGATTTCATTTAGAGAAACAAAAGGCTATCCTTACAGTTATATGCGTGTCCACGATATTAGAACACGTAGAGACGCCAATCTTCTGGACCCGACAGTTGTATTAGGAACTTGTGTTGACATTTTTCCATACGATGGTGTCGTGACGGAGGAAAGTGATTGTAAGAAAATGAAGCTCTACAAACATTTTGTCCGCCTTTCTTCTTTGAATTTCAAAGGAATTAAATCAGAAAATGGGGGGATAAAAAATCTGCCTCGCTATATTGGATCGGCTATTTTTCGCCTAAGTTCTCCACAAACTTGGAATCAAAAATTAGAGAATCTTGCTTTGAAATATAGTGTAAATCAAGCCACAGATCTTACCTGTACGATATTTGATCCAAGTTTTCCAGAGGGAATCAAAAAAGAATGGCTTTATGATCTGATTGATATGCCATACGAAAACATCGTAGTGAAGGCTCCGAGAAAATACCATGAAATTCTTGCCTACGAATTTGGAGCAGACTATATGACTCCACCACCTGTTGAACAGCAGGTTCCAGGAACTGATAAGAATTATTGGATTGATTAGTAAGAGATTGTTTTCATCGAGAAAGGAGTATTCAAGATGAAGAATAAAAAATTAGTTAAATCAGTCAGTTATAGTTTATTTGCTTTCCTTTTTGTGTTGATTAGTTTATCACAACAAGTTAATGCAGACACCATTACTGCTGGTTCAGGCAACCGTATCCATTTCATAAATACTAAAGCAAAATCTGGGAGTGATGCTATCCTTCTGGAAAGCAATGGTCATTATGCCTTGATTGATATGGGGGAAGATTATGACTTTCCTGATGGGAGTGATCCACGTTATCCAAGTCGTTGGGGAATTTCCATGAGAAATTATCAAGTATTGGAAGACCGTTTGATTCGCCATCTTGATCAGATTGGTGTTAAAAAACTGGATTTTATTATAGGAACCCATGTCCATAGTGACCATATCGGCGGAGCAGATGAGATACTTAACCGTTATCAAGTTGGTAAGTTTTATTTAAAAAAATATTCAGATGAACGGATTACCTCACACTGGGGACTCTGGGATAATCTTTTTAATTACGATAATGCTTTGAGAGCCGCACAAAAACGAGGGGTTACTCTTATTCAGAATATTACAGACGAGGATAGTCACTTTAAATTAGGTGATATGGATATCCAACTCTATAATTATAAAAATGAATATGATGCTGAGGGGAATCTGAAAAAAGTTCTAGATGATAACTCCAACTCTATCGTTTCAGTGGTGACTGTGGCAGGAAAGAGAATCTACCTTGGTGGAGATTTGGATAATGCCGAAGGAGCGGAAGATAAGTTAGGTCCAGTTATCGGCAAGGTTGATATGATGAAATGGAATCATCATTATGATGCGACAATTTCAAATACGATTAATTTTCTTGAAAACCTATCTCCAAAGATGATTATTCAAACAACTGGTGGTGATATTAATGTTGCTTCAACCAGAGAATATCTCCAAAAGAAAAATATTCAAGTTCTCAGAGCTTCTAGTCAAACTCAGGATGCAACTGTTTTTGATATTAGTGATAGCGGATTTGCTAATGTTTCTAATCTCTTCCCTGACATCCCTGTAGTTGACGAAAAATGGTATCAAGAAGGTGGCTACTGGAAATATCGTTTAGCAGATGGAGAAATGGCTATCGGTTGGAAAGAGATTGGCGGAGCCACTTACTTCTTTAATGGAAAAGGGCAAATGCAAGCAGGACGCTGGCTTCACCTTAATGATGATTGGGGAGAAAATGCTAAGGGGAATGATTACTATCTCAACTCAAATGGTAAAATGCAAACAGGCGGTTGGTTCAAGCTGGATGGTCATTGGTATTATATCCAATCAAATGGTGCTAGACGATTTAGTGAACTTTCTGAAATTGGAGGGAAGAAATATCTCTTTGCAGCAGATGGAAAGATGCTAACAGGAAATCAAGTCTTTAATGGCAAGAAGATGTTCTTTACAGACAGTGGTGCACTCCAAACAGCAGGTAAGTCTTCAACTTGGCAAAAGATTGATTCAGATTGGTATTTCTATGATGAGGATGGGTTACGAACTGTCGGTAAAAAGAATATCAATGGAAGCACATACTACTTTAATCAAGAAGGTGTCATGCAAACTGGCTGGGCCTTTGTTGATGGTCACTGGAACTATTTTGCAAGTTCTGGAGCTATGAAAACTGGCTGGGTCAAGGATCAGGACACTTGGTATTATCTGGACAAAGATGGCATCATGCTCACTGGAAAACAAGATATAAATGGTGTTCGTTACTATTTGAACGCTAGTGGTGCCATGCAAACTGGCTGGAAATGGCTAGAGAACCATTGGTATTACTTTGCGAACTCAGGAGCTATGAAAACAGGCTGGATTAAGGATAATGAGAAATGGTATTATCTAAATCAAGATGGTATTATGCAGACTGGGAAACAAGAAATCAACGGTACGCGTTACTATTTGAATACCAGCGGTGCCATGCAAACAGGCTGGCAGTGGCTTGATAAACACTGGCATTACTACGCTGACTCAGGAGCTATGAAAACTGGTTGGTTGAAGGATCAAGAAACATGGTATTATCTTGAAGATCAGGAAGGTATCATGCTGGTCGGTTTCCAACAAGTAGATGGTAAGCAGTATTACTTTAGTGCATCAGGAGCAATGCAAACAGGCTGGAAATGGTTTGATAATCATTATCGTTACTTTGAAGCAAATGGAGCTATGAAAACAGGTTGGATAAAGGATAAAGGAATCTGGTATTATCTCAATCCTGAAGATGGTATCATGTTGGTTGGCCTTCATAAAGTAAATGGTGATCATTATTACTTTGATGACTCAGGAGCTATGCAGACCGGTTGGAAACGAATTGACGGTAATTGGTACTATTTTCAAACAGATGGTTCCTTGTTGAAAAATGCCACCACACCGGATGGTTATAAGGTAAACGAGGAAGGCATTTGGAGACAGGCTGTTGCTGCTGTCAATGGCGAAGCCGATCAGTCAGAGAAGAAGCAAGAAGCTAGTTCCTCTATTGCTGAACAGCCAAAACAAGATTCAAATCTAGAAGCCAATACTTCTGACAAGAAAGAAAAAGAATAAATAAGAAACACCCTACTGATAAACGAGCGTTTATCAGTAGGGTGTTCTTTTAGTTTCTTTTGATCTTAGCTAATACTAGATTCAGTGCATAATGAAGTGTTTTATCCTTAGCGATAAAAAGCGTCAAGAGATAGTAGATTCCACAAGTAGCTATGGTAGAAAGAACCATGAGGATCATATTGAGGTTCACTGTATAGGAACTGATTTGGAAAATCATCTTGAAAATATAGAAGATCGGGATAAATCCAAGGGATATGAGACCATAACGTGTTAAGGTCATAAAGATTTCTTTTAAATTAATTAGTTGATGTTTCTTAATAAAATGAATTTCTAAGAGAACAACGATGGCTTCCGCAATAATGGTCGTAGCAATATAATACTCAGGGGCAAAAATATTATTGATATACAAGATACAGTTGAAGAGGAGATTTGCTCCACCACCAGCAAAGTAGAAAGCAGTCAAGCGGTTCTCGTGGTCATTGATAAAGATAATTTGCTTACCAAGAATCAATTCAACAGCCCAGATAATGGTTCGAAAGGCGAAGACGCTAGTCACGATACCTGCTTCAAGATACTTTTCAGAAGAGTAGATAACCGTTGCATACTTTCCTAAAATCATAATTCCGAAACTAGTTGGAATCATGAGAAAATAGAATAATGATGCCGCTTGATTTACAAGATAATTATAAGAATTGTAATCCTTTTTCCCGAGGTAGTAGCCGAGACGTGGAATGCTGACACTGATAGCTCCACTTAAGACACCAGCAATCAGCATGACGATGCTATAGGCAATTGTATAATAAGAAATATAGTTTTCATCTGGTCCCTTGGTGATAAACATTCTATCTAGCAAGGTGTAAAGCATATTGGCATTTGCCAAGAGAAGCATAGTAAAGAGTGGTTTAGAAGCCTTAGCTAACTCAATGAAACCAATTTTAACAAAGGAAACTTCTCTCTTGATCCAAAGAAAACTAAGGAGGTAGTTGAGGATAGTGGTCGCAGTCATGACGATAGCGTAGGGAACAATATCATCAGCAGTTTTGACAAAGGCAAAGATGGCGACCAGCATGGTAATCCGAATAATTAACGTTTTGTAGAGGATGAAGGCATAGTTTTCATAAGCCTCGTTCATCCATTCGATATTGAGGAATTGGAAGAGTGCTTGAGCTCCTAGGATGTAGTAGAGAACTTTCAGATTCTCAATGCTGGTGTCAAAGAAGATAAAGAGGAAGTAGATACCAGTCGTCAGGAGAGAAGTGAAAACCGAGATATAAAACAACTTAGAAAAGACATAGTTGATTTTATTCTTATCGTCCTTAACCTTACTGATAGCACGAATCCCGTAGTTGTAAATCCCAAAGGCAGCTAGTGGAATAACAAAACTTGCCCAGGTATTGGCGGTATTGAAATAACCGTAGTTGGATTTGCTGAGAATCCGCGTCAGATAAGGGTTGGTTATCAGTGGAAAAACGATATTGAGGATATTGACCAGCAAGCTAGCCAATGCATTAACTTTTATATTTTTCATTGAACTTTCTTTCTTAAATCTTAAATCATATCTAGTATTATATCACATTCCAGCTTCATTCTTTTGATAAAATCGTAAAAATCTAGTATAATAGATAGACTGAAAGTATGAGGTTACTAGATATGAAGATGAAACAAATTAGTGATACAACACTGAAAATCACGATGACTTTAGATGATTTGATGGATCGAGGAATGGAAATTGCAGACTTTCTCGTTCCTCAGGAAAAAACCGAAGAGTTTTTCTATGCTATTTTAGATGAGTTAGAGATGCCAGACAATTTCTTGGATAGTGGCATGCTGAGTTTCCGCGTGACGCCAAAACCTGATAAGGTGGACGTCTTTGTGACCAAGTCCAAGATTGACCAAAATCTGGATTTTGAAGATTTGGCGGATTTGCCAGATATGGAAGAATTGGCCCAAATGTCTCCAGATGAATTTCTTAAAACATTGGAAAAGAGTATCGCAGAAAAGACCAAGGATGATATTGAAGCTATCCAATCTCTAGAGCAGGTCGAAGCAAAGGAAGAAGAGCAAGAGCAAACAGAAAAGGAGACGGAGAATAAGAAAGAACCTTATATCTACTATATCCTGCGCTTTGCAAGCCTTGCTGACTTAGTTGCTTTTTCAAAGACGGTTAACTACCAGATGGAAACATCTGAACTCTATAAGATGAATGGATACTATTATTTGACAATCTTAGTCGATGTTGAAAATCATCCTAGTCCATATCCAGCCTGGCTCTTGGCTCGTATGCGTGAGTTTG
>CAUVUZ010000025.1:0-19357 GCA_963555095.1 uncultured Streptococcus sp.
GAAAATAGTTCCTTTTCTATATTTTTTATTCAAAAAGTTTTTAACGAGCGTTTTTTATGCTCAAGGTATCAAGCTTTAGATTAAAGTTTGATTTCTACGTTTACACCACTTGGAAGATCCAATTTCATCAAAGCATCAACTGTTTTTTGAGTTGGGTTAACGATATCGATCAAACGTTTGTGTGTACGCATTTCAAATTGTTCGCGAGAGTCTTTGTATTTGTGAGTCGCACGAATGATTGTGTAGAGGCTGCGCTCAGTTGGAAGTGGGATTGGACCCGCAACTTCAGCACCAGTACGAGTAGCAGTTTCTACGATTTTTGCAGCCGCTGTATCAAGTGTACGATGTTCGTAAGCTTTCAAACGGATGCGGATTTTTTTGTTTGCCATCTTTTTCTCCTTTTCGTCTATTTAAGATAATAGGCTAGCTCCACAAGAAAACCGACGCGCGTTGCGTGGCAATGCAACCGAGCGTGTCGCAACCTCTTGCATCACAGCTAAAGCTGTAATTTACAGCACCATAATAGAATAACACAAAGCCCCTGCGATTGCAAGGGATTTGTGAGCTTTTTTTCGTTTTTTTAGGATGAAACTGTTTTCTCTTTTCATCTTCCTATGATTACTGATTTTACAACTATAAAAATATATCTTTTCTCCTATATAATATGTGTCATCTTGACATTGAATTTATCTTCTGATTGATCCACTAAAATGTCCGCTTTAGACTCGTTTTCTCTATAGTATCGCTGATACTGCTCCCGTCTCATCTGATGGCTAGCTAATACAAAAGATGCATCGCTATTTCTCATAGTCGTATCTCGAGCTAAGCGCCTCTTTAACTCTGTTTCTTCATCTGTGTAGAAACAGATGGTTTTGTCAAAGAGTTCCTTGGGTAGAAAACCCACAGACATCCCTTCAACAATCAAAATCGGTTTTGCTCCAGACAAGACCTCGCTAGCCTTCCAAGGTTCCTCAATTGTCAAGATATCCATACCCGCCTGCAAGGCTAGAATATCTCTCTGCAAACTTGCCAGTTCATGCGCCACTGGCAGACAAGCTGTCACCTTTTGATCTGGCGCTTGCTTTGGTACTACCAGGTGACGTTCTGAAGTGATATAGGGGTCTGTTTCTAGTAAATTTACTGTAGTAGAATCTAAAGCTTGGTACAATTCCTGTGCAAAGGTTGATTTACCTGAAGCCCCATGACCGTAGATCCCTAGCGTCCTAATTCTTCCCGTTTCGATCTCTGAAACCAGTTGTTCTATCAGGTCATTTTTCTTCATTCTCTCTTCACCTGTTCATAGCTTTCTTTTCCGTCATTAAGCTTGTCCCAAATCACTATTTGACCTTGTTTGAGAGATTTTTGCACATCGATAATTCGTTGATTGGACGAACCTCGAAACTGGAGCATGAGATTTCGCTTGCTTTTATCATACCGTCCATCGACAAGGATGTCAATCAGCGACAAGAGTTCCAATTTGTCTGGAGTCTCCAGCATCATTTCTTCCCAAGTGTAGCCCGTCCAGGACCAGATGTCTTTGTCTGGCAATTCCTTTCGAATACGCTTAACGAGAGGTAGGAGGATACCTGTATTGAGAAAAGGCTCTCCTCCTAGCAAGGTCAAACCTTGAACATAAGGCTGGGCAAGATCTGTCATAATCTGTTCTTCCAACTCTGGTGTATAAGGAATCCCTGCATTGAAAGACCAAGTCGCAACATTATAGCATCCCTCACAGTGGAACATACAGCCTGCGACATAGAGAGAGTTGCGCACACCTTCTCCATCGACAAAGTTAAAAGCCTTGTAATCAATGATTCGCCCTTTACTAAGCTCCTCACTTTTCCATTCACCTGGTTTTGGTGTATTCCATGTCATGCTGTCTACTCCAAGTCTATCCAATAGCGCTCCGTTCCATTTCGAACATCCTCCAACTCCCCACCATTAGCTAAGATAACAGCTCGGCTTGCTGGATTTTCTGTGCTACAAGTCACTAAAGCTCGTTTAATATTCTTTCCCTTAGCAACTTGTAGACCTTGTCGGAGGGATTCTTTCGCATAACCCTTACCTCTTTCAGATGGACGAATGGAGTAGCCAATATGGCCCCCATTTTCTAGTAAGTAGTCATTTAATCGGAGACGAAGGTTGAGAAAGCCAAGAGCCTGGCCTGCTACGTCAAAACTAACCAGCTGGATAGCAGGAACCCAGTTTTCAGGAATATTGAGTCCCGCTTCCGCTTGAAGATTTTCTTCTAGCCACTCTTCGTAAACAAAATTGTTGGCGTTCCAAAACCCACCATCGTGGGCTGATTGGGTCTGTTCAAACTCTGCCATCATCTCTAAAACTGTTTCTTTATCTGCCAATGTTGGTCTGCGTAGTATCATTTTTACCTCCAATTAAGAGAAAAGCGAGAGGCAACTCTCACTTTTATTTTTTCTTGTTCTTGTTTAAAAACTGTTCTCTGAGGTTGAGCAAGCGTTCTTTTTTACCTATTCCACCTTTCGAGTGTTTCTCGTGATAACGGGTCACTTGTGCGCGTCCCTTATCGTCTAATTGGTATTTCCCCATTGCGTTTCCTTCTAATTTGTTACTTCATGTCCAGCTGTTTTGATAGTAGAGCCATTCATGTGTTTGACACGCGCAGCGATTTCCTTGTGACGTCCATTGACCATCGGACGCGCTTGCGGATTTCCCAGATAACCACACGTACGTTTGACCACGTCTACTGTTTTAGGGTCGCTATTGCCACAGTTTGGACAAGCAAAGCCTCGCTCAGTTGGTTCAAAATCCCCTTCAAAGTCACACTTGTAGCAACGATCAATCGGGGTATTGGTTCCTAGATAGCCAACTCGGTCATAGGCATAGTCCCAAACAGCTTCCAGGGCTTTTGGATTTTGTTGAAGAACCGGATACTCACAATAATGAATGAAACCACCTGACGCACCTGCTTCTGGATAAACTTTCTCAAAGTCTAATTTTTCAAACGGTGTTGGATTTTTACGGACGTCATAGTGGAACGAGTTGGTGTAGTATTCCTTATCTGTGATGTCAGGAATAGAACCAAACTTCTCTGTATCCAAGCGACAAAAGCGGTCTGTCAGACTTTCAGACGGTGTGGAGTAGATAGAGAAATGGTAACCATATTGGTCAGACCACTCTTCCACACGACGTTTCATATCACGAATAATATCCAGCGTGAATTCCTTGGCTTCTGGATTGCTTTCCCAGCTATTGCCAAAGAAGACCGTCGCTACTTCGTACAAACCGATGTAGCCCAGCGAAACTGTCGCACGGCGATTCTTAAAGAGCTGGTCTACACTTTCTTCTTTTCCGAGACGGCGACCGAAGGCTCCGTACTGATAGAGGATAGGGGCATTCGCTGGTGTTGCTTCCTTGGTCCGTTCAACACGGTAAACCAGAGCATCTTCTGCGATGTTCATACGTTCGTTGAAGATTTCCCAGAACTTGTTCATGTCGCCTTCGGATTCGAGGGCGATACGAGGCAGATTGACTGTCACAACACCTAGATTCATACGACCTGAATTGACCTCGACGCCATTCTCATCCTTCCATCCTTGAAGGAAAGAGCGGCACCCCATAGGCACCTTGAAAGAACCTGTCAGCTCAATAATCTTATCGTAGGACAAGACATCTGGGTACATCCGCTTGGTTGCACACTCGAGAGCCAACTGTTTGATATCGTAGTTAGGTGAACCTTCCTCTAAGTTGAGTCCTCTTTTTAGCGTAAAGATGAGTTTAGGGAAGATAGCTGTGCGGTGTTCTGAGCCAAGCCCCTTGATCCGAATAGTCAAGATAGCCTTTTGAATTTCACGCTCAAAACGATTGGTTCCTAGACCGAAACCTAGCGAAGTAAAAGGTGTTTGCCCATTTGAAGTGAAGAGGGTGTTGATTTCATACTCAAGAGATTGCATGGCATCGTAGATATCTTTTTGAGTTTTCTTCCATGCGTAATCTTCCCGCTTTTCAGGCAAGACCCATTCTTCTGCATCTTTAAGGTGTTTTTGGTAATTCTTCTCTGCGTACGGCGCCAAGACCTCATCGATACGGTCAGCTGAACAGCCACCATACTGGCTAGAAGCGACGTTAGCGATGATTTGTGAAATCTGAGCTGTCGCAGTCTGGATAGACTTGGGACTCTCTACTTCTGCATTTCCAATCTTAAAACCATTTTCCAACATGCCTTTAAAATCAATCAAACAGCAGTTGGTCATAGGAGTGTAGGGGCTGTAGTCCAAGTCATGATAGTGGATATCCCCTTTTTGGTGAGCATTGGCTACGTGCTTAGGAAGCATTTGCAGTCCGATTGATTTCCCAACAATCCCCGCTGTCAAATCACGCTGGGTATTAAAGACATCACTGTCTTTATTGGCATTTTCATTGACAACTGCCTGGTCTTTATTGAGAAGTTTATGGATACTAAAGTTGATATCTGTCGCTTTTGAGCGCTCAAAATCCCTTTGTGTCCGATAAGTGATATACTCCTCAGCCAGCGCATATTCTTTGGCTTCAAGGAGTTCATGTTCTACGATATTTTGAATCTCGTAAATCTTGACACCTTGAGGGAAACGACTGTGAATTTCCGCAACAATACGCTCAAGCAGCCCATTTAGACGTTTTTCGACCAAGGGTGTCACATCCATGACTTTGTCAGCCGCCTTGTGGAGAGCTTTGTCAATCTTGTCTACATCAAACACTACACGTCTACCATCTCGTTTTTCAACGAACAAGGTGGGAACGGTTGCAAGCTTTTCTTCTAATACAATCATATCCATGCTCTTTTCTATTTTTCTTCTTAAGTGATATTATACCACTCTAAAAAGAAAAATCAATATCTTGTGTTAAAAATTCTAAAATTTTTAAAAATCCACAAGATATTGATTTGTTATTTAGATTTATAAAGCTTGAATTCCTTACTATCCGTCTGAACAAGCTCGTATTTTTCACTAAGTAGGCTCTCTACATCCGACCACAAGGCAACCTTTTGGTTGACCAAAATCATCTTCGGTTGATTTTCTTTCAAGTCATTGACTAGTTTCGTTTTATTCTCGTCGCTTGCAGTATAGAGTGTTGGTGTCACTAGAGAGCTTGGTGCCAAGCGTTCACTTGCACGGTAGAAATCTGGCCGATTATCCCAAGCATAGACACGATCCTCGGAACTCGTTTGCTGTTTGACCAAGCTAGCAAGCTGCTCACGTTCCTGATAAGTACTTGGATGCGAAATATAGCGACTCAAAACAGGTAGGAAAAGTAAATAGACTATCGCAACTAATGGTAGATAGAAATTTCCCTTGAGGTAGCGACCAAAGAGTGATGAAGAGCGAACTCTTCGTCTACTACGACTGATACGATCAGAACTTCCTTCTTTGATGTTGGTTAACAATAACAATGTCAGAAAGGGCAAAATCGCTGCCAAACGTGAGCCATGCAAAGGTTCCTTTGAAAAAATTAACAAAGCAAGAGTTACTAATAAGCCTAAAATAGCGCCTATTGAGACAGCAGATTGTTTAGCTGGTTTAGATTGAAACAATCCTGAAAAGATCAATGTCAGAATCCCAACACCGATGGATAGCAAACCATAGAAAGCAGCATTCTCCATAAGATTGGCATTTGAAAATAGACTAAGCGTATCTATTGGATACAAAGTATGGCTAATCGCATCACCAAAAGTTCCTGTTAAGACTGTATAGTAGCCAATTGGATAAAAAAGGAGAGAAAATCCTAGAGCTGATGCGAAAAATTGATACAAACCATGAGCAAATTTACGCTTGGCAATATTAAATCCAAACAAACTTAAGGCAAGTGTGGCTGCAAACAAGGCTGTGGGAATAGGTGATAGGAAGAAAGCTAATGCTAAACTCATCCCAACTCGCAAGAAACCTTTATCGTTACTTGGATCATCCAGATAGTCAGCCACTAGGCTAAAACTATAAAATAGAAAAGGCAAGGCCACAACTACTGCATAGCTACCACCAAATCCCAGACTGCCCACAAGCAGATAAAAAACCAACAAAAGCTGTCTAGCCTGCTCTCCCTGACCTGTAAAGGTATCTGCGGACTTGAATAGAAAAACACTAGCTCCGAACAAGGCCAACCACTCCACCAAAGCAAAAAGAATACTCCCTTGAGAGAGATAGATTAGTACGTAATAAAGCAGTCCATTTGAACCATAATAATCCGTGTAAATCTGCCCACTCTGATGTAGCGCCCAACCAGTATAAAGATCTTGCATCTGTTGGGGGCTCACCAAACCAAAGATCAGAGGCAATATGACAGAAACAGCTGTAGCAGCCAGACTCCAAATTGCCACACTAAAAAACGGAAGTGGAGTTCGTTTCTTCTTACCTCGCTCCAGCCCAAATTCAGACTCTTGATTCAGCCGTTCCCGATACTGGTATCGAAATTCTTCTAGCTGTTTGTCTTTTTCCTCGTATACGTTCATTCAATTTCTCCTAGTAAGTTTATCTGTTTTAGTATATCAAAATCTTACAGGAATGTCAGCTAAGGATTGATATTTCCTTAACTTCTTATCTAGCTCAGCATAGCGTTCAATCTCTCGAAAACGGTGTAAACTGCTTGTTTGAAACTCTAGGATAAAATCATGTTCTTCTTGATTTAGCATTTTCATCCTCCTGCTTATCTATTCGCAAAAAGACAAAAATAAGATCCAGCCTTGGGCTAGATCTTGGTGAATAGTTAGAGCATGGGCGCAAACAACTGAACAATTTCCTTGATCAGGCTTTGATACCAGCTTGTTTTGATTGTGTGGGGATAGATTTCTTGAGAAACTTTAAAAATCTCTTTGAAGTCCCTCTCAATATCTATGATAGATTGCGTTCTATAAAGCAAGACGGCATTTTCATAGTGGTGAAGCAAACTCCGATAGTCAAAATTGATGGTTCCCACAGTAGCTGCCTCTCCATCGACAAGCATTTGTTTGCTATGAAGAAATCCTGGACTGTACTCGTAAATGCGAACTCCAGCAGATAGCAGGTCTGGATAGGCTCCCCGAGTAACTAACTGAATAACCTCCTTATCTGGGATACATGGCGTCACAATTCGCACATCTACCCCTCTCAATGCTGCATTTTTGATACTCTCGGTTAGATCATAGTCAGCGATCAGATAAGGAGTCGTGATATAGACATAATCTGTAGCCTGATTGATAAGGTTTTGATAGACCGTTTTTCCAACCTGGGCTCGGTAGATAGGCTTTGGCCCACTACTGTAAGGAATGCAAAGCCCCATCCCATCTCTAGGTTGATTTTCGAGATGGTATTGGTCAAAATCACTAATTTCTCCACGGTTGATATACCAAGTGGATAAAAAGAGTCTGGTAAAAGCCTTAACAGCCGGTCCATCTAGGCGAATACCGCTATCCTTCCAATAGCCAAAACGTTCGATATGGTTGATATACTCATCTGCCAGATTGACACCACCTGTATAGGCAATTTGACCATCGATAATCATGATTTTACGGTGATCACGGTTGTTATAAGCAACGGTCAAACGTGGAATCACCTTATTAAATTTATGTGCTTCAATCCCTCGACCACGAAGCTGGATGGTGTAATCTCCAGGCAAGGTTGCCATACAACCAATATCATCATAGAGGAGTTTGACTTCTACTCCTTGAGCAGCCTTTTCTTCCAAAATTCCCAAAATACTATTCCACATCAAGCCTTCTTCGATGATATAGTATTCGAGAAAGATAAACTTCTCCGCTTTTTTGAGATCCTCCAACATCTGGCGCCACATGCTTTCCCCTGAAGGGAAGAAATGGGTATCTGTTCGATTATAGACATCCGCATTCGTATCCATACTGAGGAGAGATTTGATAACGCCGTAAGCCGACTTGTCTTGTTCCTTTAACTCCAAACGGAGAGCTCTGCTATTATCCTCTCTATCAACCATTGATTGAAGCTGCTTTAGCTGCTTCATTTCTTTTTTAGATAAACGACGCTCTCCAAACATGATATAGAGTAAGGGGCCAAACACTGGCACAAAGGCTACTAACAGCCAAGTCACCTTGCTTTCTGGATTCATGGACCGATTGACAATTGATACAATGGTCGCTAAGCTTACTAAAATGACTAGGATAACCCAGACAATTGGAGCCATCTGCCCTAGATAGATAAATAAACCAAAGACGATAAACAACTCTGCCAACATGATGGTAATACTAAAACCATATTTTGACATGAGTAGCTGCATTTTTCTAGCTGTCATACATCCCCTTCCTTTTCTAACATTCTCCTTAACTGCTTGATAAACTAATGTTTCTACTAGTATACCTCAGTTCAGGGGTAGATAGCAACCGTTTACCTTTGCTCATGCTCCAACCGTTCCGTGTTTGGATAATTGTTACAATTTCAGAGCCAACATATTGACTGTCATACCAGCTGCGGTTCCCATAAGATAGACGACATCTCCCTCCTTGACCAGCCCATGATCTAAAGAATAAGCCAAGCCAAACGGTACAGAGACTGACACCATATTTCCATAGTCAGTGACGAGATTGAGGTACTGATCCTCGGCCACACCTAGTTTTTCCATGACCAAAGGAAGAGCACGACTTGCTTGGTGAGGAATGATGTAGTCCACGTCTGCCAAGGCTAGCTGTGTTTTTTCTTGAAACTCTTCAAACATGACTGGGATTTTACGAGCAGACAAGAGGAGGATTTTCTTCCCCTTCATGTCAAACATATAGTTGGTCTTAGTCACTTCAGAGTACTCTTTGGGTTGATAAGATGTCAAACCTCCACGAATCTCCGTATCGTGAGCCCCTTCTGACCAAGTACGTTGGAGACTAGCAATGACCCCTTTTTCCTGATGACTTTTTTGGAAAATAAAGGCTGCTGCCCCGTCACTAAAGAGTTCAAAACTTTCTTTTTGCTTGGGATTGAGCCCTAAACTTCCAACCTCACTGGATACAATCAAGACACGATTGTATTCACCTGCCTCAATCAAGTGGGACATGGTCGATAGAGCAGAAATAAAGCTAGTACAGGTCGTATTGATATCCATAGCCGGGATTGAGAGTCCTTTTGCCACGCGCTCATGAATCAAGGCTGCTGTACATGGAATAGGCTGGACTCCAACGGCACTCGCCGAAACCAAACAATCAATGTCTTCTATTTTCAAATTTGCATTTTCAAGTGCCTGCTGGATAGCTGATTCTGCCAAATCTAACTGCGTTTCTTCATTTTCAACTACACGGTAACGAGTTTGGTCTTTAAATTGAACTGTATGCTTTGGCAGAAAAACGCCATAGCCTGCGATTTCTACATGTCTTGTTACTTCTGTCATTGTCTTTTATCCTTTCATAAACGTTGGATTCGTTTGAGTTTACGGCTAGTATCCCAGTGATAATCTGAAAATCGGATTGCTGGGGCTTTGAACTGTTTTTGCTGGGCCAAAAGTTGGAACTGCGCTGTGATAGCTACTTCCAGTTGCTCATCTCGTTGGCTTAGACAAACTTCCACTACCTTCTCAGAATGTTGCTTGACTTGGTAATCTCCTACATTCTCCACAAAGAGGATGCAACGCCTGATAAAGTCTGGATAGATCGTTACCTGCCCCCCATTCTGGCCATCAAAGTAGAAGATATCATCAGAACGTCCTTCGACCTTGTCAATCCGTGTATAGCAGGAGCCACATGGACAAGGTTCTGGGTTTTCAACTAGGATATCGTTGAGCTGGTAGCGATAAACAGGCTGACTGCTTCGCTTAAAGTCCGTAATCACTGGATAGAAACGGCGGTCATCTAGATACTGCTTTTCCACAAAGATAATGTCTTCGTTGAGATGCAGATTGCCAGCTGAGCAAGTGCAGGCTAAGAAACCTTCAGTTGCCTGATAAACTTGGTCAATGATGGACAGAGAAAAGGCCTCTGCGATCCGTTCCCTATCACTATCTTCCAAGATTTCTGCCACCGAAACGATTTTTTGTGGGTAAATAGCTAACTCTCCATCCTTGAGACGCGTGCTCAATTCAAGCAACATAGAGGCTGGTGCCACAATAATCGTTGGTTGATAGTTGTTGAGTCGCTCTATATGCTCATCTGTATGTTTGAAAATATCAAAATACTCTAGACGAATGAGCGCCGTATTGATGGTCTGATAGAGTTCATTATCAGCTCTCAAGAAAAAGGCGATGCGGTGTCCAAAAAGCTGCCCCTTGGGCAACATCTTTGCCAAGATAGCCGCAGCCCACATACTTCGCTCTTTCTCTGTTGTGATAAAGAGACCTCGATGTCCAGACGTCCCTGAAGACAGACCGACAGCTACTTCCCCTTTAAGTTCAGTGAAGTCACGGGTCTTTTCACTTTCAATAGCCAAGCTCAAGGCTTCATCACGATCCACCCCTTGGGTGTTGAGCTCATTGAAATGTTCCATCATAAAAGCCTTGTCCATATGGTCAAAGTTGCTAGGAACCCCATTTTTAAAGTAAGGAGACTCTCGCTTTAAAAAGTCCATATAGTTAGCTAATTGCTTTTTCTGATAGTTTTCTACAGCTTCTCGAGATTTGAAATGATGAAGCCAGCGAGTTTGGATAAAGGTTTTAAGAAAGGTTATTTTTTTCATGTAAGATTGACTCTATCCTTTCTACAGGATCATGGCTAACAACTACCTCAATACCGGCCTTTAAGACTTCCTCCAGAAACTCTGTCCCCCTGATATAGTCGGCCTTATTATCCTGAACCAAGGAAGGAATCAAGTGCATCTGCTTGGTATAAGGTAAGAGGTCAATCCCCCAACAGAGGTCTGCTGCAATGAGGAGATTAAGGTCTGGAAAATATAGACAGGCTTGCCCCCTAGCATGCCCGTCAACAGAAGCTACTAGGATACTTCCATCTCCGAAAAGATCACAAATCGGACGATAGGGAAAAGTTGAAACTTGCTGGTCAGCTCTGATAATGGTTAGATTTTTCTCAAAAGAAGCTGGTAAAAACTCCTTGAAAATCAAGTCTTTCAACTTGGGTTTTTGGTAGACTTCATATACTTCTTTTGTCAAGATAAAGGTTGCATGAGAAAAGAAACTAGCTCCTCCCAGATGATCTGGATGTAGATGAGATAGGATGACATAATTTATTTCTTCTGGTTTAATCCCCTTAGCTCTCAACAAATATGAAATTTGGTCCTTCTCCGTCATTTGAACAGGTGTTCCTAGCCGATAGAAACCATAACGAAGCTGAGCCTTAATATCGTAATGATAGCCTGTGTCATAGAGGAGATAGCCCTTGTCTCTGTGTTTGATAAGAAAAACACCTGCTGGGAAGGTCATCTTTTGATTCTTGACTCCCTTAAATAGCAAACCTGTGTAGCTGGTACAGTAGCCGGCTGGAAAATAATCAATACTTTCGATAATCTTGGACATATTGTTCAATCCCTTCCGAAATACTGATTTGAGGGCGATACCCCAAGTCTCGCTCCGCCTTGCTGATGTCCAGCGTCTGACTATAACGGAGCAGATAATAGGTATAGCGTGTCAGAGGCGGTTCACCTTTGAGTTTCAAGACCTTATACAGAAACTCTAAACTACTGGCAATAACTGAAAGAAGAGGAGCTGGCACTTTTCTGTATGTTATTGGATAGCCCAACCCTCTCAAGGTTTCTTCAATCAAATCCTTAAAGGCTCTTGGTTCCCCATTGCTAATATTATAAACTTCGCCACTAGCTTGAGGGGCCTCTAGTGCCAAGCGAATTGCCAGAGCGACATTTTCCACACAGGTCATATCCATAAGCTGACGACCATCCCCTATCAAGGGAATGCCAATCTTCTGACTGAGTTTGAGAACTCGGGGCAAAATACTGGTATCCCCAATCCCAAAAAGCCCACGAGGTCGTAAGATAATACTCGGAACATCGGGATAATCCTTAAACAGCTTCTCCGAAGCCAGCTTACTGCGAATGTAGTTGTTCAGATTATTTTCCTGAGGCGCAGCGCTTTCTTTGATAGCTAGCTGATCTCGAGGAGCAGCATAGATGCTCGGCGATGATACATAAACCAAACGCTGAATACCAGCCTCTCGACAAGCATCCAGAACATACTTGGTCCCTAAGACATTTGTCTGGTAGAAATCTTCCCAAGGTCCCCAGACGGTAGAAAGAGCTCCCGCATGCACAACCATGTCCATACCCTGACAAGCCTGAGTCAGATCCTCTTGCTTGGTCAAATCTCCCTGAAAAAATGCTACAGAGGAGTTCTCTAAAGACTGACCAACCTTGCGATTACGTCCAAAAGCGCGTACCTGATAGCCATGCTGACTGAGTTCTTCAACAACATACTTACCTAGAAAGCCCGTAGCACCTGTTACCAATACTTTCTTCATCTTTTATTTCTCCTTGTCCTCTAAGAGCCGATGTATTTCGCTCTTCAGAATCTCTGTTGGTTGGTAGTCTTGAGCTACACGACTAAGTTTGTTCAAGTCTGACCAGTCATCTCTAGCCAATAGCTCATCAAAAGCGTGTCCAATCGCTTCTCTATCCTCTCGTTTAGCAGTCAGGGCAATCCCTGCCTCAAGCCCGCGAACCGCATAGTCATACTGATCATAGTCATGAGGGAGAATTAAGGCAGGCTTGCCATAGATAATACATTGGTAAAAAATACCCGCGCCGCCATGATGAATCACATAGTCCATCTGGGGAATGTATTCCTTATAGGGAAGATAGGATACCACAGAAACATTGTCCATGAGCTCCTCACATTGGAAGTCTTGTCCGCCAAACCCCAAAGTTACAAAGAAGTGACAGTCCGGATGGGCTTTTGCCAATTGTTGTGTCTGGTAGAGGAGATTGTCTTTGGCCCATGCTAGCTGAGTCCCACAAGATACGAGGACTTTCTTATGATTTGCATAAGGAGCCAAATCTAGGGAATAATTCTCTGCCCTCTCAATCGAAGACCCAAAAGGTCCCACCCAAAGGTAGTGCTCTGGAAAACCACTTTTCAGCTCCAACTCTTTCATCCCAATTCCCAAGATGGAATAGGGCGAATAAATGGTTTCCTGATTTTTGTGATTGTAGAGCTTAAAATCGTAACGTTTCAAGCGTTCTCTAAGTAGAAAGGTTACGATTCGTTTCCCTAAACGAGTCACTTTTCTCCCCAGCCATTGCTGGGTAGATTGGAAAGGATTCTTTGGACTGCCCATTCCTCCAAAGAAACAAGGCGGTCCAGCTGTCGTTTCAATGGCAAATTGTGTCGCCATAGTGGTAATCCAAGGAATCCCCAACTGTTCCGCTACTAATCCCCCAGATAAGGTGATGAAGTCGGCAATCACAATATCAGGTCGATTTTCCTGCCACTCTTGCACTAGTTGGTCAGACACCACATCGATCAAATCAAGACTGGCTGACAACTGTCGATAAGCAGAAATAAGGTTTAATTGCCCTTCATTGTTGGCTACGCGCTCAAATTCATCTACAGAATTTTCTAAAATGGGAATCACCTGAAATCCCATCTCCTCTGCGACAGCTTTTCGTTGCGGTCCTGTAAATAATCGAATCTCATACAAGGGATCCTTCAACAAGGGTGCGAGTAGATTCAAGGTTGGGAAGAGATGCCCACTTAAGGGCACTACAACCACATCAATTTTGATTTTTCTCATATGTCTAGGATAGCAAATTTTTAAAAAAAGAACTACCAAAATGATAGTTCTTTCCAGCATTATTTAGCTTCTTTTTCACTTTAAGAATTAGAACAACTCTTTATAGAAGGCAATAGTTTCTTCTAAGGTTGGCATAAACGGATTTCCTGGTGCACAAGCATCAATCAAGGCATTCTTAGAAAGGTAGTCAAAGTCAAAATCTTTTTCTTGGATACCGAGTTCAGTGAGTTTCTTAGGAATGCCTACTGTTTCAGACAATTTTTCAATCTCAGCGATAGCGTAGGCAGCACATTCTTCATCAGTTTTCCCTTCAACATGGAGACCCAAAGCCTTGGCTACATTGCGAAAAGCTTCTGTTACCCGTTTGGCATTTTCACGTTCGACAACTGGGAGTAGCATGGCACAGCAGACCCCATGTGGCAAGTTATATACTGCACCGAGTTGGTGAGCCATAGAGTGAACATAGCCCAAACCAGCGTTGTTAAAGCTCATACCACCGAGGAAGATAGCATTGACCATCGCCTCACGCGCTTCAATATCATGGCCATTTGCAACAGCACGAGGAAGATACTCCTTGATGAGTTCAATAGCTCCGATAGAGAGTTTCTTGGTCACATCATAAGCACCCGGTGTTACCAAGGCTTCTACAGCATGAGTAAGAGCATCCATACCTGTTGCTGCTGTCAATCCTTTCGGTTTTGAAAGCATGAGTTCTGGATCATTGACAGAGATGAGGGCCAGACTGTTCTTATCAACCATTACCATCTTGACCTTGCGTTCTTCATCAGTAATCACATAGTTGATGGTGATTTCTGCTGAAGTTCCAGCCGTTGTATTGATCGCAACCACTGGCAACCCTTTTTTAGCAGACTTGTGAGGTCCCTCGTAGTCCTGCGGTTTTCCACCATTTGTAGCGATGATGGAGATACAACTAGCCGCATCCTGTGGAGATCCTCCCCCAAGACTGATGATGAAGTCACATTCATGCTCTTTCAAAGCAGCCACTCCGTCTGCCACGTTCTTGCAAGTCGGATTTGGCTCCACATCGCTAAATATCACATATTCAATCCCTTCAGCATCTAATGGTTTTAGAACTTTAGGTAAAATATCGCTACCCTTGATGAACTTATCTGTCACTAAAAGGGCCTTCTTATACCCAAGTTCTTTGATATACGGACCTACTTCATTTACAACACCTTTACCAATAAGGTTAACTGATGGAACGTAAAATGTAGCCATATGTTTTTCCTCCTGCGCCTTTGTGCTATTTGATTATTTACCTTAAGTATACGACCTTAGTACAAGTTTTACAAATATTTGTAAGCGTTTTAAGTAAAAATCAGTAAAGAACCACTGGTCACGTTTTTAAACAAAAAAAGCTCCAAAAAGACTGATTTCATCTCATTGGAACTTTTACTTAATCATTATTGTTTCGTTAAGACTACTCGGTCAGATGCCTCTCGGTCCATATCGTCGATAATCAATTGATTACCATTAACCGTGTAAATTTTGACATCATCGCCGATAATGACACGTTGATTTTCCGGATCAAAACTGACTTGCTTGATTTCCTTATCTCCATCTGGCTCGACCTCAGTCCATGTACCAGTTTTACCTGTTACAACAAGAGTGATCTGGTCATTCTCATCTTTTCCAGTATAGGTACCATCGATGTTCGTAGGTTGAGCTACAGTAGTGTCCTGACTTGAGGACGTTTGTGGTTGACTAGCACTTGTAGCAGCACTAGAAGATGATTCTTGTTGAGAAGATGATTGCTGAGTAGGGGCTTGTGCCTTAGATCCACAAGCTGCTAAAAGACTAAGAATTGCTAGGGAAGCAATAGAAAGTGTGAATGTTTTCGTTTTCATAGCGATTTCCTTTCTTTTGTGCCAATGTTTTGCTGGAATCGTTCCCAGATGTACCTCCTACCTACAGTATAGCAACTTCATCCTAGAAGGTCAACTAGTCCCATCGCTTCCTACCAAACTCGCTCGGACTTCCGAGATAAAGTAGAGAGAGCCCGTCACGAAAAGCAAGTCTTGGTTATTGGCCTTTTCTTCAAATTCTCTGATAAAATCGCCATAGGAAGGAATCAAATCGTAACCCGCCACATCCTTCTCATCCAAAGAGCCTTGGTAGTCAAAACCTGTTACCTTAAGTTCCACCTGAGGCAACTGCTCAGATAGATAGCCTAACATTCCTTGATAATCCTTGCGTTTAAGGGCACCAAAAAGAATGTGAACTTGATAGCCTTGCTGGATTTTCCCTTGGATAAACTCGACCAGACGGGTTAAGGCTGGAAGATTGTGAGCTCCATCTAGGTAGATTTGCGGACGAACCCGTTCCAATCGACCTGCCCAGTGGGTTTCTTTCAAAGCCTGTCTGACAAGCTCTTCTTCGACACCTTCCTCTCTTGACGCCATAAACAGAAGAAAGGTTTGTAAAGCCAAGGCGGCATTTTCTTGCTGATAGGTACCTTCCAACCCGATTTCAAGCTGGGAAAAGCTTGCTAAGCTACTTGAAAAATCCCCCGCATTCAAGGTGAAGTCTCGCCCAGCTTGATAAAGTTCAACAGCTAACTCTCTTGCTCTTTTTTGACAGACAAGCTCCGCTTCTAGAGCAAGCTTAGCAATGACCGCCTTCTTGCCAGACTTGAAAATACCAGCTTTCTGATCTGCTATTTCCTCCAGACTATCGCCCAAGGTCTCCTGATGATCTAGACCAATCGAAGTAATAACTGCAATCTCGCCTGTTACGACATTAGTCGTGTCAAGCAAACCACCAATCCCCACTTCTAGAAGAACCAGATCCACTTCCTGCTCTTTAAAGTAAAGCAAGGCAATCAGGGTCAACAACTCAAAGAAAGACAAGTGGTCATGTGTTTCTAAGAGAGTTTTCTCCATCTCCTTGACTTGGTTAGCTATACGGATAAAGTCTTCATCTGCGATCGGTTGTCCATTGATACAGATTCGATCATGGATACTAATGATATGAGGAGAGGTAAAAGTACCAACTTTTTTACCATGGACGACAAACAACTCCCTCATAAAGGCAATAGTTGACCCTTTACCGTTAGTCCCTGTTACGTGGATAATGGGATAAGTCTTCTCAGGATTCCCCAACAAATCCACAGCTCGCTGCATTCGTCCAAGACCAGATCTAAAGTTTAAACCAATCCGACTATGAAGCCATTCTTCTACTTCAAACATACATGTCTCCTTAACAAAAGTCCAATCAACTACCGTATCAAAGTATGATTACAAATAAAAAGCGAGGTCGGGACTAAAATCCCAACCTCTTACCTGGTTAGCTAATCACTAGCTACTATGAATTTCAACGTGGGGTAAAAACGTCCCCCGAAATTACTTACGGTCTTTATTTTTAGCGTAAGGGTAAAAATGTTCACTGAACATTCCTGCGTTCCTAATTTCTGGCGCAGGGCTAAAAACGTCCACTGGATGTTCCAACTCTTCCAATTTTTAGGAGTTGGGGTGATACAGTCTCCCAGACTGTATCACTCCTCCATAAAGCTGTTGAAGACTTCTTCAATCATATCCCATTCGTCTTCTGAGTCTTCTGGGATTGGTTGCAATTCGCCTTCTGTTCCGTCTTCATTTTCGATAAATGAGTAAGCTTGAATTTCAACTTCACCATTTTCATCTTCTTCTGCGTTAACTGGCACTAGAAGAACATAGTTTTTACCAAATTCTTCTTTTCCGTCGATGGTCAAAAGAATTTCAAACAAGGTTTCATTTCCTTGTTCATCTACTAGTGTAATCAATTCACGTTCTTCGTGGTCATGGTTGTGATCGTGTGACATAGTTTCTCCTCTGTCTTAAAATTTTCTATCTAAATAATTTTGTAAAATTAGCTGAGCTGCCAACTTATCAATGACTTTCTTGCGTTTATTGCGACTGATATCTGCTTGTTCAATCAACATACGTTCTGCAGCGACCGTCGTCAAACGCTCATCTTGATAGTCTACTGGCAAACCAAAAAGTTCCTCTAATTTTGCTCCGTAGGCTTGACTAGCTTCTACCCGTGGACCGCTGGTATTGTTCATGTTTTTAGGCAGACCTACTACAAAGCGTTCCACCTTATAGCTGTCAACCAATTCCTTGATACGTTCAAAACCAAACTGGCCCTGATCCTCATTGATTTGGATGATTTCAAGTCCCTGAGCGGTGAAGCCCAGGGGATCGCTAATAGCCACCCCTACTGTTTTTGAACCGACGTCCAATCCCATAATTCTCATAGATTATAGATCGACTCCTTGTCCTTTAAGGTAGTAGCGTACCAGTTCTTCAACAATTTCATCACGCTCATACTTACGGATTTGATTTCGTGCATTGTTGTAACGAGGAACGTAGGCAGGGTCTCCACTCAATACATAACCGACGATCTGATTAATCGGATTGTAGCCCTTGTCATTCAAAGAGGCATAAACATCTGTCAACGTTTCGCTAATTTCTTTCTTATTGGAATCATCCAATTTAAACCGTACAGTTTCTTCAGTAAATCCCATTCTAACACCCTCTTTCCTTAGAATAGTACTATTATAGCACATTCCCTGACGTTCTACAAATAAGTCAGTCTATTTATTTGGATTTTCTACTCTTCTGTCGCTCCATTTGCTATTCTATCTTCGATATATTGGCTTGGTTCATTTTTCAAAAGAGTCTCTAAGCCAAGATTTTTCAAATAATCTGTCTGTGACGCCTTTTTGACATCCAAGACTTGTAAATCATAGGTCGTTGTGGTCTGGATTTCAGTCTCACTGAGCAGTTTGGTTTCAAGTGTAAAACCTGCCAATTTGCGCGCTTCCTGAAGCATTTCATCCTTTTCTTCTGCTTCTAAAAGAGCTTTTTGAGTTTCTTCAAGACCGTGGTCAGCGATAAAGGATTTCAATTCCTCACTTAAGGGCCGTATCTGCCGAATAACCAATTTTAGAAATTGTTTCCCTTTATAGGTAATGGTTTGCGTTTGCTTGACGCCATCTCCTGACTCAGGGAAAATCAAAGTCTTGGTCACAACCGTATTCTTTTCCGCATTTTCCAAAACGGGCAGAGTAGACTGGAGCGTTTCGGATTCATGTTTTGAACTGGATGTCGTTTCCTTCTTTTGGCCACATCCTGCAAGTAGCAGGAGGAGAGTAGCTGCGCCAATTACTATCTTTTTCATAATTCCTCACATAATTTTTTGATAAAAAATGAACAAGGCTAGGAGATACCCCAGCCTCGATGTTTATAGAGCTGCACGCAAACGTGCTTCTGCATTTTCTACATTACGGACAGAGCGTGGTAAAAAGGCACGAATATCATCTTCTTTGTAACCGACCTGCAAACGCTTCTCATCAACTAGAATAGGACTTTTTAAGATCCGTGGTGTTTCCATGATTAAGTTGAGTACTTCATTCACACTCAAATCTTCGATGTCAACTCCTAAAGCTTTCGCATAGCGGTTTTTTGATGATACAATGCTGGCAATTCCATTATCTGTCTTTGTCAGAATATCAAGTAGTTCTTCTCTCGTAATCCCTTCTTTACCAAGGTTTTGTTCTTTATAACTTAACTGGTGTGCGTTGAGCCAAGTCTTCGCTTTCTTACAGCTTGTGCAACTGGAGACGGTATAAATCTTAATCATGTGCCTACCCCTTTCGCTACATGTTACTATCAGTTTAATCTATTATACCATAAAAAACATCCGACTTGCGACCTATTTTTAAAAAAATTTAAC